>JASHOJ010000137.1 GCA_030041155.1 Candidatus Binataceae bacterium
GCCTCATCGACCTCCTTCAGGTCAATTCCGGCGCAGAAGCTCGATCCTTCGCCGCGCAGCAACAGCGCGCGAACTTCCTTGTCGCCTTCGAACTGAGCAAGCGCGGAATTGAGCGCCTCGATCAGCGGCTGATTGAGCGCGTTGCGCTTCTCGGGACGGTTCAGCGTCAGGACAGCGTAGTTCGCCTGCCGGGATACCTTCAAAACCTGCTCGGGCATGATTTTTCGCTCCTAATGTGATGAGAGGACGAGCCAGCCGCCGAAGCATCGCACGCAGGCAGGCTCCGCTTCAAGGTCGCTCCGGCGCGTCGGCACTTGGCGTCCGATCAGACGACGATACTGAGCATACGATCGGGGATGAATATGAATTTGCGCGGTGGTTTGCCGTCCAGATGACGCCTGACCGTCTCGCTGGCAAGAGCCAGCGCTTTCACTTCCTCAACGCTAGCGCCCGCGGCGGTTTGCACCCGGTCGCGCACTTTGCCGTTGACCTGAACCACAACGGTGACGCTTTCCTCTTTCGCCAGTTCAGGATCGAACTTCGGCCAGTCTTCGAGATGAACGGATGTCTGATGATCGAGAGCCCGCCACAGTTCCTCGCACAGGTACGGCGTCATCGGCGCGAGCATCAGGACGAAGCTTTCCACCACGAACCGGTTGAGGTTAGCTGGTTCCTGCCGCACCAGATGATTCAGATGGTCCATCAGCTTCGCGAGCGCGGTATTAAACCGCATCCGTTCGACATGATCGGTGACTTCGCGAATCGTCTTGTGGGCGCGGTGCAGCGTTTCATCGGGTACTGCTTCGTTCGGCGCGCCGGCTTCGACATAACGCCGCACCCATGACCAGAGCCGAGTGATGAAGCGCTCGGTGCCGGCGACTCCACTTTCATTCCAGCGCGTATCCTCGTCGAACGGCCCCATAAACAGCTCCCAGAGCCTGAGCGCGTCGGCGCCGTATTTTTCGATCATCGCATCCGGCGTCACCACGTTGCCCTTCGACTTGGACATCCGCTGCCCGTCGGCAGCCCACACCACTCCCTGGTTGCGCAGGACCGGAAACGGCTCCTGGAACGAGATCAGTTCGGAATCGAACATCACCTTGGTCCACATCCGGGCGTACAGCAGATGCATCACGGCGTGCTCGGCGCCGCCGACGTACAGGTCGACCGGCAGCCAGTAATCCACCGCGGCGCGATCGAATGGCGCGCGATTTTCGTGGGGCGATGCGAAGCGCAGAAAGTACCAGGAGGAGCACGCAAAGCCATCCAGAGTGTCGGTCTCGCGTTCGGCGGGACCACCGCATTTCGGGCAAATTGTGTTGACGAACTCCGGAACATTCGCAAGCGGCGAGCGCCCGGTGCCCGACGGTTGATATTCCTTCATCGGCGGCAGCGCCACGGGCAGTTGATCTTCCGGCACCGGAACGATCCCGCATTCGGATTTGCAATACACGATTGGAATCGGGCATCCCCAATAGCGCTGCCGCGAGATGAGCCAGTCGCGCATCCGGTAGGTGATGGCGCGCCTGCCGATGCCGCGTTGCTCGGCGAATTGGCAAATCGCGGCGATCGCGCCGGCGGTTTTCATTCCATCAAGGAATCCCGAATTGATCGCGACGCCATGGTCGGTGAAGGCGCGATCCGCCGATGGCGTCGCGCCGGATTCGGGCGCCGTGACACGCGGAATTTCGAGCCCGTACTTCGTCGCGAAGTCGAAATCGCGCTGATCCTCGCCTGGCGCCGCCATGATCGCGCCCGTCCCATAGCCCATCAGGACGTAATCCGCGATCCAGATCGGAATATCGCGGCTGGTAAAGACGTTGCGTGCGTATGCGCCGGTGAAAACGCCGGTTTTCTCCTTCACCGTTGACATCCGCTCGATTTCGCTCTGGCGGCGCGCCTGCGCGACGTACGCCTCCACCGCGGCGCGATTGCCCTCGGCAGTGATTTCGGCGACCAGCGAATGCTCGGGCGCAAGCACCATAAACGACACGCCGAAAACCGTATCCGGCCGAGTGGTGAAGAAGCGCACTTCCTTTCCGGTGTGACCGCTTATGGGAAAGGCAAGCTCGGCGCCTTCGCTGCGCCCGATCCAGTTGCGCTGCATCAGCTTGATTGGCTCGGGCCAATCGATTGCGTCGAGGTCGGCGAGCAGCCGATCCGCATAATCGGTGATCCGGATGTACCACTGCTCGAGATCGCGCTTGGTTACCTGGGTATCGGGATGCCGCCAGCAGCATCCGTTGACCACCTGCTCATTGGCCAGGATGGTGCGGCATTTGTCGCACCACCATTGCGATCCGGTCGCGCGATAGGCGAGGCCGCGCTTGTACAGCAGCAGGAAAAACCACTGAGTCCATTTGTAGTACTCGGGCGCCGAGGAGTTTATCTCGCGCGACCAGTCGTACGCGCATCCCGACATCGTAAGCTGGCGCTTGAAGTTGGCGGCATAGCGCGGAACGGTTTCGGTCGGATGCGCGCCGCGAAGCAGAGCTTCGTTTTCGGCGGGCAGGCCGAATGCGTCCCATCCCATCGCGTGCAGCACGTTGTACCCGCTCATCCGCTTGTAGCGGCCGATCACATCGCACGGCACGTAATTATGCAGATGCCCGACGCTCAGGCCGTTGCCGGACGGGTAGGGAAACATCTCCAGCACGTAGAACTTCGGGCGCGAGAGATCCTGCCGCGTGCGGTACAAATCGGCGCGATCCCATTCGGTCTGCCAATGAGCCTCGATTTGATGCGCGTCGTAGCGTTCTTCCATCTTCTGCCTGGTCGATACGATCTCAGCGGTTCGCTGATGAATCTTACCGTGCCCGCGTAGCGCGATAAACCGGGACGGCTGCGTGCACCCCGTTGCGGGCGCGGTTCGCTTGCCAGCGAACGTCCGATGTCGATCGAACGAGTGTTAGGCTATGCTTGACCCGTAATACGCGGCGGGTTATTGGCAATCCATAAACGAACTTCGCGGCGGTGCAGCCAAGTGTCTCAACCAGTATCAATTGTGACGGATTCGAGCGCCGATTTGCCCGGAGAAGAAGTGCGTGCGCTCGGAATCGAGATCGCGCCCGTGCAGGTCGCCTTCTCAACCGAGTATTTTCCCGACGACAAGCTTGCGCGCGGCGAGTTTTACCGCCGCCTGCCCGATGAGCCGCGGCTGCCAGTCATCGCGGCCGCGATGCCGTCGGATTTTCTGGCCGCCTTTCGCCGCGGCAAAGAGCGGGGCGATCAGGTGCTGTGCCTGATAAATCCCTTCGAGTCGTGCTCCACCTATACCGCCGCGTATTCCGCCGCCGTGGTCGCGAAGCGCGACAGCCAGATCGGGGTCGAGGTGTTGAACACCGGACGCGCGCTCACCGCGCTCGGCGCGATCTGTATCGAGGCGGCGGAGATGGCGCGGCGCGGGGCATCGATCGAAGAAGTGGTCGCCGCTATCGAGCGCGCGACTCCGCAAATCGATACCTATCTCGCGCCCAAAACCAGCGCCTTTCTGGAGCGCGACGGCAGAATCTCCGTTTACGAGATGACGGTTGGAAGTCTTAAGGGAAACGTGCCGCTGATTCGGGTATGGGGACGTGTCGCGGTCGTCGACAAGTCGAAAACCCAGAGCGGCAATATTGAGAAGATGATCGCGCGAGCCGAGTCGGAACTCGCGGGCAGCGAAGCCACCGTGGTTGTTGCCCACGGCGCGAATCCCGATGGGGCCGCGGCGCTTGCGGAATCGGTCAGGAAGAGAATCAAGTGCAAACGGCTGCTCACGACTGAGCTGGGTCCCTCCGCCGGCGCATACTGCGGTCCGGGAACGGTGGGACTCGGATGGTGTCCGAGCCTGGTGAAACTGAACTAGCTCTCAAACGCGCAAAGGCAGGGTGAGGCTATGAAATTCGGCATCTTTTACGAGCATTCGGTGCAGAAACCATGGACGCGCGAGTCCGAATTGCGCGCCTATCATCAGGCCCTCGAACAGATCGAGCTGGCTGATGAGCTTGGCTTCGATCAGGTTTGGGAAGTCGAGCATCATTTTCTCGAGGAGTACTCGCATTCATCCGCGCCTGAGGTTTTCCTGGCTGCGGCGGCGGCGCGCACCAAGCGAATCCACATCGGACAGGGAATCGCAGTCTGCCTTCCGCAAATGAATCATCCCGCGCGCATCGCGGAGCGCGCCGCGGCGCTCGATTTGATCTCGAATGGACGCCTCGAATTCGGCACCGGACGATCCGCAACCTGGACTGAGGTCGGCGCCTTCGGAATCGACCCGGACAATACCAAGGAGATGTGGGACGAGGTTATCCGCGCGATTCCCAAGATGTGGACCGAAGACGAGTTCGAATGGAAAGGCAAGTACTTCACGATGCCGCCGCGCAACGTGCTGCCCAAGCCGATTCAGGATCCTCATCCGCCTATGTGGGTCGCGGTCTCATCGCCTGAGACCGCGGTGCAAGCCGCCGAGCGCGGAATCGGGATGCTCGGCGTGACCCTCGGCACGCCCGCCGACTACAAGCGCCTGGTCGCGGACTATCGGCGAATAATCAAGAACTGCGATCCGGTCGGCAAATTCGTCAACAACCAGGTCAATGCCGCAAGCTGGCTCTACTGCGGCGAGGATGAGAACGAGGCGCGCGCGGTCGGAGGCGGTGCGGCATTCAACTTCTTCCGAACCGCGGCGCATCTGGTGGGACTCGGCGGAATCTATCCGTCACACGCTTACACCGCTCACGCCAACGCGACCGCGCTTCTAAGCCAGGCCGAGATTCAGTCGCTGCGCGAGGGCTTTCCAGTCGGGACGCCCGAGCAGATCGTCGAGAATCTTCGCTATTGGGAGGAAGTGGGCATCGAGCGCGTGGTGTGCATGATCAATTTCGATCAGCAGATTCCACACAAGAAGGTGCTGGCGAGCCTTGAACGATTTGCCAAGTACGTGATGCCCGAATTTGCGAAAGGTAAAGGACCTGGCAAGCGAAGCGGACAGCCCGCGCCCGAAGCGCCGCCGATGGCGACGTGACCGGAGGCCGCCGCCGGAGTTTGACGCGTCCGGATAGCGCCGAACCTTTAGCGTCCGCGATCAGGAGAACAGAACCAAGTGCCAGACGAAGGACTTGCCCGTCACGAGGAATATCGCATCGAGCTGCCAAAGGAGCGGCCGCAATATCCGGCGCTGCCATGGAAGTGCGCGAATGCGACGATGATCAACGTCTACTTCGAGGTGCGAAAGCGTCCGCTGCTTGAGCGCCTGCCGCCGGAATTCTGCCGCAGCTCGCCCGCCTATTGCCGTCTGACGATCATCGAGAATCCTGACTCTCCGGGTGGTGCGTTTAGAGACGCGATTCTTGGACTTGGATCGCGGCTCAACATGATGCCGGCGGTGTTCGTCGCCGCGTCGATCACGGATAACCCGAAAGCGCTGGCGGCGGGAATCGCGGAGCGGAGCTTTCCGAGCACGCTTGGCAAAATCGAGTTCGAAGCCGGGGTTTCGTCGGCGCGAGCGCTTATCTCAGATTCGCGCGGTCCGCTGCTCGAAGTGACGCTGCCGCAGTTGCAGACGATCGAGCCGAGCCGTCTCGCCTACGATCATGCCGACGGAATTCTGACCACTCCGGACGGCGGCACGCAGCTAATGGTGGTCGGCCCTGACATTGAAATCACGCGCGCCGCAATCTGCAAGAACGGCCGTATCGATTATCCGGCCGAGCGGGCGGACTCGCCGTGGCAGATTCTCGATTGCCGCAACGTTGTGAGCGCGCAAGTGGTTCAGGGTACTCGCGAGTTCAAGGCAGGACATCAGCCGCGCTAGCTGGCTGCCGTCTACTTTTTTCGCGCGATCGTAAGCCCGTCTGCGATCGGAAGCATCACCGCCTCGACCCTTTCGTCGCGCGCGATAAAGTCGTTGAGCGCGCGGATCGCCTTGGTGTCGTCGGTCTGATTCGCTTTATCGATCACGCCGCCGCTCCATAGCACGTTGTCGATCAGAATCAGCCCGTTTGGCCGGGTGCGCTTGAGAATTTCCTCGTAGTAATTCCGATAATTGGTCTTGTCCGCGTCGATAAACGCGAAATCGAACTGCTGGGAATCCGGCAGGCTGCGAAGCGTATCAACTCCGGGGCCGAGCTTCAGCGTGATTTTGCCGGCCACCCCGGCCTTCTGCCAGAAACGCCGCGCGATGCTGGTCCATTCTTCGCTCACGTCGCAGCACAGGAGATGCCCATCCGGGGGCAGCGCGCGCGCCACGCAGAGCGAACTGTAGCCGGTGAAAGTGCCGACCTCGACCGCGGATTTGGCGCCGATCGCCCGCACCAGCATCCCCATCAGAGTTCCTTGCTCGGCGGCAATCTCCATCCCACTAATCGGGCCGAGCTTGCGGGTTTCCTCCGAGAGCTGTTGCCGGATCGTGTCGCCATTGTTGCCGTGCTGTACCGCGTAGTCGTACAGCTCGGGCGAAAGTTTGATGAATTTGTCGATTATCGCCATAGCGCCCAAAATGCCACGTCTCGCGCATCCTGAAAAGGTCGCGCACGGGGAATCAGAGAGAGCTTAGCCGAGGAACTACTTGCCGCCCAGGTAAGCGAAGTCGCCGTGCTGATTCACCGTCAGCGTGCCGGTGAAGATGCTATGGTGATGAATCGCGGTCGAAATCTTGTAAATCAACTCCTCGTCGCCGACCTCGAAGAATGCGCCGTTGCCATCGAGCTCATAAAGCTTCTCGTTCTCGTCGGTGTCGGTCGCTCCGATGAACATGCTGCCGTCGGCGGTCAGCACCGGATCTCCGAGTGATTCGAGCTCGGTGCCAAAAGGCGTTAGCTGTCCGCGCTGCAGGCGCAGATCGAGCCTTTGATGCGCCAGCCGAAACACGATCGGCACTCGCGCGCATCCCGCGAGCACCGCGGTGGTGCCGTCGGTCATCAGGCCGGGCCGCCCTGGTGAGAGATAAGTAACGGGGCCTTCCACAGTCAGAGTGCCGGTTGGGAGAATGCGCGCCATCTCGCCGTCGCTGTAAAGAAACAGCGCCGCACCTGACGGAGTCTTGGCGGTGAACGCGATTTCGGTGCCCAGTGGCGAGGGCAGCGCGGTTGGCAATCCAAACGGCCGCATATAGCGCGTATGATTCGGGCCGTATTCGCCCTCAACCGCGATCTCGTTCACGCTGCCGTTCAGCGACGCGATCAGCAGCGCCTGGCGATGGCCGAGTGGAACATCGATCGCGCCCGCATCTTTCTTGTCGACCGGGAAGCTGAGCCATGCATTGAACACTACCTGCCCGGTGTCGCCCATCTCTGGGCTGCCGAAGCTCAACACCGCGATCTTATGTCCGTGACTGGTTCTGCCGCCGGAGCGCGCCAGGCAGTGCGCGACGCCATCCGCATACAGTACAAGCGCATCGTCCCTGTCGCGATCGGCTTTCCCGCTCTCGTTGAGCCGCGCCATGAAGGCGATGTTTCCGTCGGAATCGGATACCGGATAGGGATCTCCTTTAATTTCCGGCACACAGTCTTTACCAGGCTTGATGTCAACCCACTGCACGCGATGCAGCGGCGAGATATCGGGATTGCCGGCGTAGATTGCCCAGAACGGTTGGCCGTTTTTGGGCGTAGTCTCCGCGCCGAACAGCACCCGCCCATCCGGCATCATCGAGGGGACGCCGAGCTCGGTGAAATTGCCGCCGCCCGGAGATGGAAGGCCGACTGCCGTTATCAGAACCGACTTGCCGGTGCTGTCGCTTGCGTAGAGCGCCTCGGAACTGGCCATCGCCAGCCCTGCGCCGTCGCCTTGCAGGCTAAGGGAAACCGCGGAGGCATTGGTAGCGAAAGCTAGAGAAATACCGGCTAGCAATGGGATAAGAACACTTAATTTCATTGCCTGCTCCCGCGAATGAATCAGTTTTGTCAAACTAACTCATACGAGATGCTTATAACCGCCTTGGGTCCCCGAACGCAACGGTTAGAAGTTTTGTCCGCTTTACACCTTCACCCATGATAGTTAATGAGGTGGATGCGATGAAGGAAGAGCCAATCACATTCAATTGTGCCGGTCTTTCGCTTGAGGGCCTGATTGCCAGATCTGCCGTACCGAGCGCCGCCGAGGCTGCCGTCATCTGTCATCCGCACCCGATGTACGGCGGCTCAATGTATAACAACGTGGTGGATGCGATCGTGCAAGCGATGTGGCGGCTCGGCCGCGCGACCCTTCGCTTCAATTTTCGCGGTGTTGGCGAAAGCGAGGGCGAGTACGACGATGGCGAAGGTGAAATCCAGGACGCAGGAGCCGCGGCTGCCTATCTTGCCGGCCAGCCCGGCATTCGCTCCGACCGGCTTATTCTGGCGGGATATTCCTTCGGCGCGGCGGTTGCTGTTCGGGCCGGCCAGACGGAGCCTCTAGTGGATCGGGTGGTCGCGGTCGCCTTACCGATTGCAATGATCGTTTCGCGCGCGCGGCTGGCGGCGCGAAAGCCCCTGCTGATGCTTTCGGGCGATCGCGACGACTTTTCGCCTCGTTCGGGATTGGAGCAAATCGCGAAAGACGCGGGCGGCCACGCTCGGATCGAG
>JASHOJ010000138.1 GCA_030041155.1 Candidatus Binataceae bacterium
GCTATCCAGCTTGGCGAGTCAAATCAAGTGGTGATTTCTGCGCACCCTACTTTGCCGCCTGCTCGCGCGTCGACGGCACTGCCTTGCGGTTCATCGAGACGCGATCCCATAGAGCGATCATATAGCCATCGGGATCGCGAAGCTCGGCGCCATAGCCCCAGAACAGGTGCTTCGGTGAATTGACGAATTTCACTCCCCTTTTCGCGAGTTCGCGATGCTTGCGGTCTACATCTTTGACCTGGATGGTCAGGGTGCATTTCATCCCGGTCAGGCCTCTGGCGGTTTTGCTCAGGAAAATCGTAAAGCCGGCGGTATCCTGAACCGCGATAACGTCGCCTCGATCGAACTCAACCGTGAATCCCAGGTTGCCCACGTACCAATCGCGCGAGCGACGCGGGCTCTTAACCGGCAACGTCATATGATCGAATTTCGCCATGGTCTTTGCTGCCATTGTCTTTGCCACCGGGATCGCTCCTCAAGAGATGCCGCGCGTACCGATCATCCGGGTTGAGGCGTTTTGCCGGGACTGACGCTGAGCATCGGACTCAGGAAATCGCGGATGTAGCGATTGACAGTCTCCGGCTCTTCCTGCTGAACCCAGTGGCCGGCGCTTGGGATGTACTTGATCTCGAACGGGCCGCTGAACAGACCCTGCATTTCATAGGTCAATTCTTTTCCGAGCGCGAAATCCTGCTCGCCCCAGATAAGCAGAGTCGGCGCCTCGATTTTGCGATCGATCCACGCGTTCTCGCCCGGCTTCGCCATGAATCCACTGCGGAAATTGGCGCGATAATAATTGATCGCCGCTGAAATGGCATATGGATCGCGAAACGCCTCGCGAAAATACGCCATGTCGGCGTCGGTGATCGCGCCTTTTCTGACCGTCCCGTCACGCAGCGCGCGCTCGAGCGCGGCGAAATTGCCCGCGCGAAAGATCGCCTCGGGCAGCCACGGAAGCTGGAAGAACAGCATGTACCAACTGCGGAGCATCTGGCGCGGATTGCGCCGCAGCTCGCCGGAAAAACGCTTCAAGTGCGGGCAGTTGAGGACGATCAGCCGCTCGACTATGTCCGGACGCATCAGCGCCGTTGCCCATGCGACGCCGCCGCCCCAATCATGCCCTACAATCACCGCCCGCCGCCGACCCATCGCATCGAGTAAGTCGGCTACGTCGCCCACCAGCTTGTCGAGTGTGTAGTTCGCTACTCCGCGCGGCGCGTCGGTTTGGCCGTAGCCGCGCATCTCGGGAGCAACGCAATCGAATGAATCCGAAAGCGAGCGGAGTTGATGGCGCCACGAATACCAGCATTCCGGGAACCCGTGCATCATCACGACCAGCGGCGCATCGCTCGGACCGGCACGCGCGACGCGCATCTTGAGTCCGCTCTTCAGGACCAGGCTCTCGAAATGCCACGGATCGTGCCGCGGAGCGCCGCTTTCCATGAGCGTGAGCATAGCGGATGCGCACGCGAAGGGTCCAAGGCGACCAGCGCGACGCCCGACTTGAGTATGACGCAGTAAGAGAAAGACGCGCCAGGCTCGATTGAACTCGGCGCGCCGAGAATCTCAAGCACGCGGCTCGCTACGCCGCGATCTTTCTACGCCGCGATTTTGGTCGTCCCCTGCATCGCGGGCAACTCCGGATTGCAGATATAGCGCAGACGCGGCAGCGTCATGTCGGCGGTCGCGTAGCTCGCCATGATCGGATTCATCAGGCGCAGATGAGGCGCCGCGCCGAATGCGGCCGCATCGAGCGTGACGATCCGCGGCTTGCCGCGCTCGGCCTTCGAGAACGTGTATTCGGGATCAACCTGAACCAGAACCAGTTTGCCATCCTCGCTGTTACGCGCCAGATGCATTGACGCGATGTACTGAATGTCCGCGCCCGAGATCGCGTCTCGATCGACCAGCTCGACTTCAAGAACAGTGACTCCGCCGGCGACAACTTTGCCGACCACGCGGTCATGCCTCAGGGTCAGGCTGACCTCGCCTGGAGCCATCGGAAAGCCCCATCGCGAGGACAGCTCCTTGCGCGCGGCTTCGCTGCCGCAATAGCTGCGCAGCACGAATCCGCGAGGGCGCACGCCGGTGCGGCCGGCGATGCGGACCTCGGCGATCGAGAACGGGCCGACCGGGCTCTCGGGCGCGTGCATCACGTTGATAATCGCGTAGGCGGGAATCGCCGGATGCATCGTGCGCGGAATCAGCGCATCGGCGGGGTCGTCATCGATCTCGTTATGAATTTCGAGTATCCGCGCGCCTTTCAGCACCAGCTCCGAAGTCTTGAAGCCGCCTATCGTCGACGCGAAATTCGCGAACGTTTTAAGATCTAGATTTCCAAATCGCGGCGGCATCAGCGACCTCCAGCGGCGGCCGCGGCCGCATCGCCCTTCGACTGAAAATGCGGCATCACTTCCTTCGCAAACAGGCGAAGGCTGGCCAGCACCTTCTCCTGCGGAACAGTCTCGAGCGCGTTCAACAAAAAGTTAACCCGATCGACGCCGACCGATTCCCATTTCTTGAGCTCGCGCGTGATGCGCGCGGGGTTGCCCATCGCGATTCCCTCCGGCGCGCCCGATTCGTCTCCCGGTCCGGCCGCATCGTGTCGCAACGACGGCAGAAGCCCCAGCGACGGGTACGACTTGGTCGGATAAGCCTCGCGAGCGGCAAGAAGCTGCGCGGCGAGATAGTTGAAAGTGCCGGTCAAACGCTTGCCGATCTTGACGCCTTCGGCATCGTCTTCGTGGCAATAGAGGAAGTTGACCGTCGAGACTGCCTCGTTAACAAACGAGCCAACCGGTTCGCAGTTGCGGATAATCTTGCGGTAGCGCTTCACCTTCTCGTCCTGCTCCGCGAATCCGCCGAAGGTCAGCCCAAGGCTGCCCATCCCGCGCTCGGCCGCGTCGATCTCGGTGCCCGGACTGGTGACCGCAACCCACATCGGAGGATGCGGCTTTTGGAGCGGCTTGGGAACAATCGTCCGCTGCGGCATCGACCACGAGCGTCCCTGATATGAGTAGCGCTCCTGCGTCCACATCTTCGGCAGGCAGTGCACGAACTCATCCCAGGTCTTTTTGGTCTCATCCGGATTGGCCCGAAATCCGCCCAGCTCGGTCCAGGTCGCGGAACGGCCGGTGCCAACCTCGAGCCGGCCGCCGGAAAGTAGATCGAGCACCGCGGTGCGCTCCGCAATTTTAATCGGATGATTGAACTCGGGGACGCAGACAATAATTCCGTGCCCCACCCGTATACGCTTGGTGATCATCGCGCAGGCGGTCAGGAACAACTCGGGCGCGGGGCAATGCGAATACTCTTCGAGGAAATGATGCTCAACGGCCCATACGTTATCGAAGCCAAGCTCATCGGCGAGTCTGACCTGCTCAAGACAGTTGTCATAGACGACTTTTTCAGTGTCCGGCCCCCACGGGCGCGGTACCGAGATCTCATAGAATAAGCCGAATTTCATGGATTCACCTCCGGCGGATGGCGCTCCATCCATACCGACCGTTTAGCGTATTCGATGCCGAAGCGGAAGCCCTGCACGTCACGCATCTTCGTGCAGCTCCACGCCCATGCGCTCGCGCCCAAGCAGGATCACGATCGCAGTCGTAATCGTGACTATAGCCGCTACTCCGGCAAGCGCCGCCTGATAGCCGAATCGCTGCGCAATCAGAGCTTCGGCAAATGCCGCATAGGACGCAAAAAGGACGCCGAGCTGATACGCGACGCCCGAAAAAATCCCGCGCGCCTGCGGCGGCGACATCTCGGTCAGATGCGCCGGCACGACGCCCCACGCCCCCTGCACCATGAACTGCATAAGAAAGGCGCCCAGCGCCAGCCACGCAAGCGACAGAGGATAAATCCACAGCGGGATAATGAGCACAGCTATAGCCAGCGCGGTTGCCATCGTCGCACGCCGGCCCAGCCGGTCAGAAAAAAACCCGAAAAACAGTCCGCCCAGAATCGCGCCAAAATTGTAGATGATCGCGATCGTCGCGACCGTTCTCGCATCGAGATCGCGCGCTTTCTGCAGGAACGTCGGATACAGATCCTGAGTGCCGTGCGAGACAAGATTCATCCCGGTCATCAGCACGATCAGATAGACGAAAAGGCGCAGGTGGCGCCGGATGGCGGACGTTATCGCGCGCCGGTCCGGGCGGGTGCGTTCCCACGCGTCAGATTCCGGCACTTTGGATCGTATATAAATCGTAATCAGGGCGGGCAGTCCGCCCACGAAGAACATCGCGCGCCATCCGAAGCGCGGATAAACGAAAAAGAACGCGCCGGCCGCCAATAGATAGCCGACCGCATATCCCTCTTGTAGAAGCCCGGAGAATAGCCCGCGCGATCGCGTCCCCACCGCCTCCATGGCCAGCGACGCGCCCACGCCCCACTCTCCGCCCATCCCGATTCCATAAAGCAGGCGCAGGATCAGGAAGATCGAATAACTCGGCGCAAAACCGCTCAGCACCTCGATGATGGAGTAGAAAATGATGTCGAGCATCAGCGGAGTGCGCCGTCCATAACGATCCGCAACCCATCCGAACAGCAAGGCGCCAACCGGGCGCATCGCAAGCGTCGCAGTGATCGTGAGCGCGATATCCGCAATGGACCGATGGAATTCGGCAGCGATCGCAGGCAGCACGAAAACCAGAATAAAAAAATCGAACGCGTCGAGCGTCCATCCAAGGAAGCTTGCGGTCAGCGTGTGCGCGGCTTCGCCACGCGTGAGCGAGCGAGGCGTGGGACCCGGAGCTTTCGCGGCGCGCGGCGTCATCAGTGCAGTCTATGCCCAGCGCTGCGCGAACAACGCGCGCGGCTATTTCTCGGGAGTCACCAGCGCAGAGCCATTAGGAACGATCATGAAGGCGAGCAGGCTCGCCGGCGCGGTTTTGCTCGCGTTACGCGATACCTTGTGAACCGCTTTGGGCTCTTCGTACCACATCTCGCCCTGCTTGTACTTAACCAGCGGCCCGGGCGCGACCTGGCTCTCGATGGTCCCGTCAAGGACGTAGGCGAACACGGACCCTGGGTGATGATGCGGCGGCGAAGACGCGCCAGGCGCATAGTCGACGCGCACCACGACGCCGTTGCTGCCCGGCAGCTCCGCGATTGGATAATCGAAAATCTTTTTGACAGTAACACCCTTCTGCGGATGCATCCGCATCGCCGATGACTTCTCCTCAGCTATCACTGAGGACGTATCCATCATCGCGGCTGTAATCCCCGCGGTCAGGAGAGCCGCGCCTAATCCGATTTTGCCAATCATCTCGCGCCGAGTGATCATTCGTCGTCAATCTCCCTCCGAGACCAGTGACAGCGGGAGACTTATACTACATGTCAGGCTGAAATGCGTCGCTTTAAGCATTTTTTGCGCGGCAAAATTCCAACTCGCGCCGAATACGCGGAACAGATTATATTGAGATGGTGGGGTGAGGACGATCGCGAGGAGAAATGCAGCCAAATTGTTTTGCGATCGACCAGTCACGAGAAGGCTTTATCCCGGTTACAGGCGGCCGCGTATGGTATCGCATTGCCGGTGATGGCGACGGCGTACCGCTGCTGCTGATGCATGGCGGACCGGGTGTACCGCACGATTACCTTGAACCGCTGAGCGCCCTCGGAACCGAGCGGCCTGTTGTGTTTTACGATCAGCTTGGATGCGGCCGATCCGATCGCCCCTCGGACACTTCGCTCTGGCAAGTTGACCGCTTCGTTCAGGAAGCGGCGCGGGTCCGTCAGGCGCTCGGATTGTCGCGAGTGCATCTGCTCGGTCAATCCTGGGGAACGATCCTCGCCGCAGAGTATCTTCTAACGCGTCCGGCAGGTGTGGAAAGCGTAATAATGGCGAATCCTTGCCTATCGGTGCCACGGTTCCTGGAGGATGCCGGACGGCTGTGTGCGGCGCTGCCGGAACCAAAGCGTTCTGAGATCGAACGCGCGGACCGAGAGGGACCAACCGAATCGCCCGAATACCAACGCGCCCTGCTGGAATTTTTTCGGCGCCACATCTGCCGACTCGACACATGGCCCGACTCGTTCAACCGCTCGGTTGCGGGCACGGGCATGGACACTTACTCGACGATGTGGGGCGCCAACGAAATTAGCTGTACCGGAACACTGCGAGGCTACGACGTGACGTCGCGGCTTGGAGAGATATCGATTCCGGCCCTGTTTCTGGCCGGGCGCTTTGACGAAACCACGCCCGAGGCCGCCGAATGGTACCGGAGCATGGTGAAGGGCGCGGAGCTTCAGATTTTCGAACACAGCTCGCATATGCCGCAGCTCGAGGAGACCGGCCGCTACCTTGAGGTACTGCGCGATTTCCTGCATCGCGCTGAGAACGACCGATGTTCGCTCGGCGGATGATTGATCGCGCGAGTTTAGTCGCTTGAGTTTACCCCGCCCGGTGCGCGATAAATCCGTCTGTAAGCATCCCCGCGACTTTCGGGAGTGACGACGATGTTCAATGGCACCAAGGTTATCGATGCCGACGGCCATGTGATGGAGCCGAACGAGCTTTACGATCGCTACCTCGATCCGCAATTTCGCTCGGACCTGGAGGAGCTGAAAAAAACCGCGGAGCAGCGCACGTCTAAGTTCTTTTTTGGCTTCTTTCATCAACTGAACACGGGCCGCCCGCTCGGCACCGCCCAGGTTGACAAGCCGCTGATGCGCAGCGGACGGAAACCGCACGGCGAAGTGCCCGACATGCGCGGCGGACATGACCCGCACGTGAGGATCAAGGACATGGAGCGCGAAGGAATAGACGTGGCGGTGATATTCGCCACCGTGGTGTCGAGTTTCTGCGCGCTCAAGTCCGTCGATTTCGAAATCGCGATGATTCGCGCGTACCATCGATGGCTCGCCGACTACTGCTCCGCCTATCCGCAGCGTCTGAAGGGCGTCGCTATCGTGCCGATGCGGGATGCCGACCGTGCCGCGGAAGAAATCAGACGTGTCGCGAAAGAGCCGTGGTGCGTCGGCATCTACTTGTCATCGCATATGGAGGACAAACTCCTCGATCATCCGGCATTTCATCCGATCTGGCGCGCATGCGTCGAGACCGACCTGCCCGCTTGCTTTCATGGCGGCACCGCACGTCCGCCCTATGGGCTCGGCACCTTCGAGATGGGCAATAATCTGTTCATTCAGCACTCCGCGACCAATCCGTTCGAAGTGATGCGCGGAATAGCGGCATTCGTGGGTGGTGGCGTGCTCGACTTGTTTCCGGCTCTGCGATGCGCGTTCCTGGAGGCCGGCATCGGATGGCTTCCATACTGGATGGAACGATTGGATGAACATTACGAGTTGATGCCGGAATACGTGCCGAACTTGAAGCGCAAGCCCTCGGAGGTGATCCGCTCGGGGAATTTCTTTATCTCATGCGATCCCGATGAGGAGACGCTGCCGTTCGTGGTCGAAAAAGTCGGAGCGGATCGGATTCTCTACGCGTCGGATTATCCGCATTTCGATGGGCGCTTTCCCGATACGGTAAAATTCACCGCCGGCCGCAAGGAGTTCACGTCGGAAATTCAACGCAAGATCCTGCACGAGAATCCGGTGCGCCTTTATAGGCGTCTCAACTAGCCGCATACGTCAACCGTTGTCTTGGCACGCCGAGTGGCGCCTTGACTGCGAAAGGATGCGGCCTTTATAGTTGGCGTGGATGGCCTCCATCGCCTGCGGCGTCGCTGCCGCGAGCGATAAAACCCAGTAAATACAAGGGATTTGGACTGGTTCTAAAATGAAACGACGCGAAGAGATGACCCTCTGGGAGCGCATCTATCTGCCCGAGATTTTGAAGGGCCTCGCGATTACCAACTATCACTTTCTACGCAACTTCGCGGTCAATGTCGCGCACCTGTTCGGGGCCGCAAAGTCGCATCGCGCCTCCGCGACAACCAAATATCCCGAGGAGCGCAAGCGTTATCCCGATACCTTTCGCGGCAGCCATCGCCTGACCCTTCGCGAAGATAATTCCGTACGATGCACCGCCTGCTATCTGTGCGCGACGGCTTGTCCCGCGCAGTGCATCTTTATCGAGGCGGGCGAGTCCTCAAATCCGCATATCGAGAAATTTCCGGTGCGGTACGAGATCGACACGCTTAGATGTATCTATTGCGGACTCTGCGTGGACGCGTGTCCGTGCGACGCAATCAGGATGGACACCTACGTGCATCCGCGAATCTGGGGCTTCGACCGCCGGGATTTCGTCGAAACCAAAGAGCAGTTGATACACCGCTCGGTGGTGCTCGCCGAGCGCGGGCGCGATGGCAATATGCAGGAGATGCTCGAGTGGTACAGCGAGCAGGACGAGCGGGTTTACGATCCGCTGCGGCCCGAGCTTCGCACGTTCACCGAGCGCGAAGCGCCCAAAGATTATCGCGAGCCAAAAGAGCCGGTGGACCTTCCGGTTATCGATCGCGAACGCGCAAATGGCGGCCGCTAATCACAATGACTCGCGTGATAATCGCGCTGGCATCGACCAGGCAAAAGACTAACCTGATGCTGCGGGCGCCTGGCGGGCCCGCCGAGGTGCCGATATGACCCAGATTGAAGCCGCACGCAAAGGAATCGTAACGCGCGAGATTTCCGAAGTCGCGGAGGACGAGGGCCTCGATCCCGAGCAGGTGCGCGCGCTGGTCGCCAGCGGCGAGGTGGTCATCCCGCACAACGTGCATCATGAGTTTCGCGCGATAGGAATCGGCAAAGGCCTGCGCACCAAGGTGAATGCCAACATCGGCGCGTCCAATTTCCATCAGCTCATCGATGAGGAAGTCGAAAAACTCTACACCGCGGTTCGCTTCGGCGCCGACTCGGTGATGGATCTCTCGACCGGCACCGATCTGGACAAAATTCGCGGCGAAATTCTCTCGCGATGCCCGGTGATTCTCGGCACGGTGCCGATTTATCAGGTCGCGTCCGAGAACTCGATAATGACGCTCGATGCGCACTATTTCCTCGACGTGATTGAGCGTCAGGCGCGTCAGGGCGTCGATTACATGACGCTGCATTGCGGCGTCACGCGCGATGCGGTCGGGCGGCTGCGGGCGCATCACCGGATCGAAGGCATCGTGTCGCGCGGCGGCGCCCTTCTGGCGGCATGGATGGAGCGCACCGGCAACGAAAATCCCCTGTACGAGCACTTTGACCAAGTCTGCGGAATTTTACGCGAGCACGACGTCACGATCTCGCTCGGCGACGGACTGCGCCCCGGAGCGACCGGTGACGCGACCGACCGCGGACAGCTAGCGGAGCTGCTGGTGCTCGGCGAACTGACCGAGCGCGCGCGCAAAAACGGCGTGCAAGTCATGATCGAGGGACCTGGCCATGTGCCGCTCGATCAAATCGAAGCCAACGTGAAGCTTGAGAAGCGGGTATGCGGCGGCGCGCCGTTCTACGTACTCGGGCCGCTCACCTGCGACGTCGCGCCCGGCTACGACCACATCACCGGTGCGATTGGCGGCGCTATCGCGTCTGCATCCGGTACTGATTTTCTCTGCTACGTGACTCCCGCGGAACATCTGCGCCTGCCTGATATCGACGATGTGCGCGAAGGCGTAATCGCGACTCGCATCGCAGCGCATTCGGGCGACCTGGTGAAGGGCGTGCGGGCGGCGAAAGTGTGGAATGACGAAATGTCACGGTACCGCAAGGCGCTCAACTGGGAAGGGATGTACGCTATGGCGATGGACCCGGATAAGGCGCGCCGCTACAAGGAAGAAAGCGAGGCGGCTGGATCCAACGTCTGTTCGATGTGCGGATCGCTGTGTTCCATCAACATCGATAACGCCGCCATTAAGTTCACCGAACGTCACGCACTGTCCGAGGCACAGGCGCATGCCTGAACTTAGTCCGGGCCGTACGGAGCCCGATCTCGCGGCCGCGCTTAGGCTGGAACTGCGCGACGATCGCGGCGAGACGCGGCGGCTTCAGGATTTTCGCGGTCGAAACCTCGTCCTCTATTTTTATCCGATGGACGATACGCCCGGATGCACCGTCGAAGGCAAGGAATTCCGCGAGTTGCATGAGGAATTTGCCGCGCTCGACACGGTCGTAATCGGCGCAAGCACCGATTCGGTGGAGCGCCATCGCGCTTTTTCCGAAAAGCACGCTTTCCCGTTCATCCTGCTCTCCGATCCGGATGGGCGCCTCGCCGCCGCTCTGGGTGTACTGAACGGCAGGTGCGCAGCACGCTCAACTTTCGTGTTCGATCACGATCTTCATTTAAGGCGCACCTTCCACGAGGTCACGCCGCGAGGACACGCCGCGCAGGTTCTGCATTTCGTGCGTACCCTGGTCGAATCCCATCGGATGCTCGGCGGCTGAACGCAAATCGCCCTTCCGCGCGATGCGCGTGTGCATCGCGATGGTTATAGCTATATAGAATGATCAGTTTTGCCCCCGTTGGGAGCAGGTAGAGCTATGGCAAAGACTTCCAAAAACCTTCTCGACGAAGCTCGCGCGCAGATAAAGCAGGTCGACATCGATGAGGCGCAGAGGCTGCTCGGCCAGGGCGCCGCGATAATCGATGTGCGCGAAGCCGACGAATGGCGTCAGGGCCACATACCGCAAGCAATTGGAATTCCGCGTGGGTTCCTGGAGATCCGCGTTGAGGAAAAGGTGCCCGACCGCAAGCGCCCGGTGATCATGCAGTGCGCCTCGGGCACGCGTTCGGCCTATGCATCGCGGGTGATGCGCGAACTCGGTTATGAGAATGTCTATAACCTGACCGGCGGCTTCAATGCGTGGAAGGATCGCGGGCTGCCATGGGTCGCGGATCGCCAATTCAGCCACGACGAGCTGACGCGCTATTCGCGGCATTTCGTTATTCCCGAAGTCGGCGAGAAAGGCCAGGCCAAACTGCTCGATTCAAAGGTGCTGATCCTCGGCGCCGGCGCGCTTGGCTCTCCGGTCTCGCTGTATCTCGCGGCGGCCGGAGTAGGAACGCTCGGATTGGTTGATTTCGACGTGGTCGATCTCTCAAATCTTCAGCGGCAGATCATCCACACCGTGGATCGCGTCGGGACGCCGAAAACCGAGTCGGCGCAAAAGCAGATCGCTGCGATAAATCCGGGAATCAAGGTTATTCGCCACGATGTCCGCCTTTCGTCTGAGAACGTGATGGACATCATCAGAAATTACGACGTGGTGGTGAACTGCGGCGATAACTTCCCGACCCGTTATCTAATTAGCGATGCGTGTGTGTTCGCGAAAAAGCCGCTGGTCGACGGCGCGATATTCCGTTTCGAGGGTAACGCTACCGTTTTCTACCCCGACCAAGGCGGACCATGCTATCGATGCCTTTATCCCGAGCCCGCGCCGCCGGACATGGCGCCCTCCTGTGCCGAGGCAGGTGTGCTGGGCGCGCTGCCGGGGCTCATCGGCTCGATAGAAGCTCTGGAAGCGATCAAGCTGATTCTCGGCGCGGGTCATCCGCTGATTGGCAGGATGGTATACTTCGATACGCTTTCGGACCGCGACTACGTGCGGGTTTTGAAGATTCGTAAAGACCCGAAGTGCCCGGTCTGCGGAGAGCATCCGACCCAGAAGGGACTTATCGATTACGAGGCGTTCTGCGCGCTCGGATCGGGCGCGAGTGCGAACGGCTCGGCCGCCACGGCGGGCGCTCACGAATCGCCGGCTGCGACGCGCTAGCGGCGCGGAGGCTTTAGGCGCGGCACGCGCGAATGCTACAGGCGGGCGCAATCATCGTGGCGCCCGGAAAATTTGGGAGCTCGCAGCGATGGCGCTCGGTCCGTTTTACGTCGCACAAAAGTTGAAAAACGCGGGCAAGCTCGGCGGGATCGCGCTCCTGATGCGCCACGGCGAGACCGAATGGAACCGCATGGGACGCGTGATGGGGCAAAATCCGGTCGAGCTTGACGCCGATGGACGCGCACAGGTCGAGAGCGCGGTGCCGCTGGCGCGCGAACTTGGAATCGAGCTCGTAATCACGAGCCCTCTGGTCCGCGCGCGTCAATCCGCGGAAATTATCGCTGATGGAATCGGTGTGAGTATCAGCGAAGATCCACGACTGGTCGAAGTCAAGTACGGACGATGGGAAGGGATGGTATTCGACGATCTGATCAAGGATCCCGACTACCTGAACTACCGGGAACATCCGCTCGACGCGTCGACGCCGGGCGGCGAAACGATGTACCAGGTGCAGGCGCGCGGGGTGGAGGCGGTCGTTACCGCTATTGGAGCGCATCCTCGCAAGAGAATCCTGTTCGTGTCGCACGGCGACATCATCCGGACCGCGCTCAGCTTTTTCATGGGGCTGGACCTCGCGCAATTCCGGCGAATCAGGGTCGACAACGCTGCCTTCTCCGGATTGCAGATCGCCGATGAATTCGCGGAAGTCAAGTTCCTGAACCTGCTTCCCGATCCGCGTCGCGCTTTTGTTGCACCGTTTAAGATCAAGAGTTCGCATCTATAGCGCTGGGGAGCATCCGCGCGTATGTGGATCGTCCAATTAGCTCTGCGCAGGCCGGTCACGATCGCGGTTATGGCAGCGCTGATGCTGCTGCTCGGAATCGTCTCGCTGCTCAGCATGAACTTCGACATCTTTCCGGCCATCGACGTTCCGGTTGTCGATCTGGTTTGGAATTATCCGGGCCTTTCCGCGGAAGAGATGGAGCAGCGAGTCGTCAATATCAGCGAGCGCGCGTCCTCAACCACGGTCAACGGAGTCGATCACATAGAATCGATCTCGCTCAACGGCATCGGCTTGCTGAAATTCTATTTTCAGCCCGGCGCCGATACCGCCCTGGCAATCGCGCAGCTCACCTCGGTCTCCGAGGCGATAAAGAACATTCTGCCGCCGGGAATAAACGCTCCGAGCGTAATCGATTACAACGCGACCAACGTGCCTATCGTGTACCTGGTTTATTCCAGCGAAACCCTATCTCAAGCCAGGGTGTACGATTTCGGCGCGAACTTCGGGCGTTTGTTTCTGTTCACGATTCCCGGCCTATCGACTCCGGCGCCCTTCGGAGGCGCGCAGCGCCAGATAATGGTGAATATCGACCCGGCGCGGATGTACTCGCGCAGGGTATCGCCTAACGACGTGGTCACCGCGCTGCAGGCGCAGAACGTGATCATTCCCGGAGGCACAGCCAAGATCGGCAATACCGAGTACAACGTCGTAATGAACGGGAGCCCGACCACCGTCGCCGCGCTAAACCGCTTGCCGATAAAGTATGTCGACGGCGCGCCGGTCTATATCGGCGACGTTGCCAAAGTCAGCGACAGCCATGCGGTCCAAACCGATCTCGTGACTGTGAACGGCAACCCGGCGACCTACATGCTGATCCTGAAGCATCCGGCCGCTTCAACTCTGGCGGTCGTGGATGCGGTCAAGGCGGTGCTGCCGCGGATGCGCGCGATTGCGCCCAAAGGAATCAACCTGAGTCTCGCCTTCGATCAGTCGGTGTTCGTGCGCCGGGCTCTGGAAGACGTGATGCAGGAAGGCGTGCTGGCGGCGGTGCTGGTAGGGGTCATGGTGCTGATGTTCCTCGGATCGTGGCGCAGCACTCTTATCGTGGTCCTGTCGATACCGCTTGCGATTCTGACCTCGATTGTCGGGCTCAAGCTCTCGGGCCAGACGATCAATCTGATGACGCTCGGAGGACTCGCGCTCGCGGTCGGGATGCTGGTCGATGACGCGACGGTGGAAATCGAAAACATCCATCGCAATCACGCAACCGGCAAAAAGCTGGGCGTTGCGATTCTGGACGGAGCGCGGCAAATCGCAGTCCCGGCATTCGTCGGAACGCTCTCGATCTGTGTGGTCTTTTCACCCGTGATTGGGCTGACCGGGGTCGCGAAATTTTTGTTCGTGCCGCTTGCTCTCGCGGTGGTGTACGCGATGCTGGCGTCCTATCTGCTGTCGCGCACCCTGGTGCCAAGCCTCGCGCTGCATCTGCTGCCCGACACCCCCGAGGAGCATCATTCCGCCGGATGGTTCGGGGTGCTGACGCTCGGCTTCGAGCGCTGGTTTGATCGCCAGCGAATCCGCTACGAGCGCGCACTTCACAGCGTGATGCAGCATCGCGGGTTCGTGCTCGGCTGTATCTCGATAATCGTGCTCAGTTCGCTGGTGCTGGCGCGAGTGGTGGGCGAGGACTTTTTCCCCGCGGTTGATACCGGGATGATCCGGCTCCATGTGCGAGTGCCGGTCGGCACCCGTCTGGAACAAAGCACGCGCATCCTTAATGGAATCGAGCACACGATCCGGTCGGTGATTCCGCGCGATGAACTCAGCCTCATGACCGATCACATCGGGCTGCCGGTCTATTGGGCGTTGCTCTTTTACCAGACCGACTCGATCGGACCGCAGGATGCGGACCTGCAGATCCAGCTTTCGGAAAAACATCATCCAACCGCGCAGTACATCGACAAGATTCGCGACGCAGTGCATCGCGACTATCCCGACGTGACCATCTATCCGCAGGCCGCCGACATTATCAGCCAGGTGCTGAGCTTCGGTCTCTCAGCGCCTATCGATGTACAGATTGTAGGGCAGAATCTGGACTCGGATTTTCGACTTGCAAGCGAACTCAAATCCGAGATGCAAACCATTCCCGGCGCTGCCGACGTTCGGATCGCGCAAGTGCTCAATTATCCGACCCTGCGGGTCAAGGTTGATCGCGACAAGGCGCTGCAACTTGGCATCACGCAATCCGACGTGACCAGCAGCATCCTGACCTCGCTGAGCTCCAGCGTGGTTACGTCGCCGAATCAGTGGCTCGATCTGAAGAACGGCGTTACCTACAGCGTTGCCGTCCAGACTCCGCAGCACATGGTTGATTCCATTCAGGCAATCGGCCGCACTCCGATAACTGGCACCTACGCCGCATCCACGAGCTCATCCGCGGTGGACGCCGCGTCCTCGGTTGCGAACGATCCGCAATTCCTTTCCAATCTGGCGAGCATCAGCCACGAGGTTCAGGCTCAGGGCATCAACCATTACACAGTGCGCCGGGTGGTGGACGTGAACTGCGGGGTTGAGGGCCGCGACCTCGGAAGCGTTACCGCCGCGGTGCAGGCGAAGATCAACGCACTTAAGAATGTGCCGCCGGGCACCATGATAAATATCGCGGGCGAAAGCGAGGCGATGCGCCAGTCGTTCGACAGCATGGCCGCCGGATTGATATTGGCGATCATCCTTGTCTACCTGTTGATGGCAACCAACTTTCAGTCGTGGCTCGACCCGCTAATCATCATGATGGCGGTGCCGGGCGCGATCGCCGGCGTGCTGTGGATTCTGATGATCACGCGAACGACACTGAACGTGGAATCGCTGATGGGCACCATCATGGCGGTCGGAGTCGGCGTCGCCAACGGCAACCTGCTTATCACCTTTGCCAACGACCTGCGCGAACAGGGCCACGACGCGATGACCGCGGCTATCCAGGCGGGCGTCACTCGCATGCGGCCGGTTATCATGACCGCGCTCGCGATGATCCTGGGAATGCTGCCGATGTCGCTGGCGATGGGCGAAGGCGGGGAGCAGAACGCTCCGCTGGGCCGCGCCGTTATCGGCGGGCTTATCGCGGCGACCTTCATGACTCTGGTGGTTGTGCCAATCGTCTATTCGATGTTCACTCATACCCGGATCGGCAAGCGGCAGCGCGACTCAGAGATTGGAGAACTGGTAGCGCAGGCGGAAAAGGACTGACGTGGAGTCGCGCCTTTGAGGAAAGATGGCGGAGCCTGAGAATCAACCTCACCGTAAACCGGGAGCGCTCTTCTATTTCGGATGGATTGGCGCGGTTGTGGTTGTGGTGATCGCGCTTGCAGGCCTGGTGCTTGGCCGCGACATCAGCATCGAGCGCCAGACCGGAAGTCTGGTGCGGCAGGAGGAGCTCGGACCTCTGGTCACCGTGGCTCCGGTACAAAAGGCGCCGCGTAACCGCGAGATCGTTTATCCTGGCGACATACACGGATTTTTTGAGAGCCCGATTTACCCGAAGGTCGCCGGCTACGTTAAATCGATGCTGGTCGACAAGGGTATGCAGGTGAAGAAGGGGCAATTGCTCGCAGTGATCATCTCACCCGAGCTCGACCAGCAGGTTGCCAACGCTCTGGCAACTTATCGGATCGCGAAAATCACCGACGATCGATATCAGGCGCTGCTTCATCAGCAGGTGATTCCGCAGCAGCAGGCGGACCAGTCGCACGCCACGATGCTCGCTGACAAGGCTGCGTGGGACTCGCTTCGGGCTCAGCAGGCCTATGAGCGGGTGATCGCGCCGTTCGATGGCGTGGTGACCGCCAGGAACGTCGATCCCGGCGCTCTGGTTGCGATGGCGACGGCACAGGAGAGCGCGGTGCCGATAATCGCCATGGCCACTTTAGAGCCGGTACGAGTTTATGTGAACATGCCTCAGGACGACGCCGCTTTTGTTAAGGACGGCGACCTTGCGCGCATCACGGTGTCGCAGTTCCCGAATCGAACCTTCACCGGCTCGGTAACACGGCATCCGGAGGCGCTGACGCCGGCCTCGCGCACCATGTTGGTTGAGGTCGATTTGCCAAACCGGGACAAGCTGTTGCTGCCCGGCATGTACGCGCACGTGGATATCACACTCACTGGAAATTCAGGGATGCCGCTGGTTCCCGACGATTCGTTGGTGTTCGACAACGGCAAGACCTACGTGCCGGTCGTGCGCGACAATCACGTCCATCTGGTTGAAGTGAAGCTTGGGCTCGATGATGGAATTGTGACCCAGATCGTAGAGGGCCTGAAGGGCGATGAGATGGTCGCGCTAAACCTTGGACAGGTGGCGCATGACGGACAGTTGGTTCGGCCGGTGGAAGAGTCGCGGCAGGGGCCCTAGCTAAGGAGCCGAGGGATCGGACGCGTAGCTGCGGGATCCGCCGACCTCCACGCCTTTGCGCACTCGCACCGAATCATCCGTATGCGTCGGCACCTCTACGTGAACGCTGCGGTATCCGCCGGCGGAGGCATCGGGCGCGACAAAACCGATCGTATATTGCTCACGCAGCTCCATACTGATCTGCTCGCATGCAGCACGAAGCGCCTCACCGTCGCCCACCTGCCGGATAATGTACGTTTTCGCGCCTGTCTCGGTCGAAAGCGTGTGCAGCGTCTGCGCATCGACTCGTTCGACATCCGAGGCGCCGAAAACAAACGGTCCAAGAGCTAAAGACCTGCCGCTCGCATTGGGATCTCCGATGCCAATCGAGTAGATGAGCACACCCATGCTGCGCGCCTGATCGACCACGTCCTGCACCGTCGCGCGGCTCTGGTTGTCCATTCCATCGGTGACTACCAAGAGCGCCTTCTTGTCGTATCGTCCGTGCTGAACCATCTCGAGTCCGCGCAGAATTGTGTCGAACAGCGCTGTCTCTCCGTTTGCGCGCAAGATGCCAAGCCTGTCGATCACCAACTGATGGTCCTCGGTGAGCGGCTGGAGCAGATACGGCCGATCCGAAAACGCAAACAGGAAAACCTCGTCGCGCTGATTGAGATCTCGCAGGAACTGCATTATTGCGACTCGGGCCTGCGGTATTTTCGGCACCATGCTGCCTGACGTGTCGACCAGGATTCCTATCGAGACCGGAGTATTCGTGTCCTGCCGGAAAAACTGGATTGGGCTTGGATTATTATCCAGGTACAGCTTGAAATCGTCTTTTTGGAGTCCCGTGACATAGGTGCCGCGCGGATCGCTTACCGTCACCGTCACCTGCTCGTATCCCGGTTGATTGCGCAGCTCTCGGGTAGGCACCGTAAGCTCCTGCTGCTGCGGTATCTGCGGGGGCAGATTCAGCGAAGATCCCTCCTGGCGGGGAGTTGACGGAAGTTCGAGGGTTGAGCCGCCAGTTCCACCCTGGTTGCCGGGAAGCACCAGCGATTGCGGCGGCGGAGGTAGCACGCTCGATTGCTGCGCCCATGCCGCCCCGACCGTCGTTATAACGATACCGATCACAAGGGCAGCCGCGATCGCGAGCGCACCTCCGCTGTTTTGGATACTCAAGCGAACATCAAACTTCATCTTTTTCGATCGCGCGTGAATCCTCATATGAACGCCGATTGCTAACTAATAATGCCGAACTTGAAAGTTCGACCATAACCCTCAAAATTAGATCTTCCTACCAGATGGGACGGCGCACAATATGCCGCGGTTTCAGCGGATTGGGGAACACCTCTGGATTTGACGCAGCGTGTGGCCGCTTGCTTCATTGTCGCGACCCGATTGCCCATGACGCCTAATCTGGTAATGATTGTCCTACTTCAACTATCGGAATGAGAGTCGAGAAATGAATGATTCCTCAGAATCTTCGGCTGCAATCAAGCTCGAAACGAGCGCTCCCGCCTTCGTGATGGATAGTGCCGGAATCGTGGTCGCCTGGAGCACTCAGGCCGAGGAGGTTTTCGGCTGGAAAACGTCGGAAGCGGTCGGCCAGCCATTGTCCGACCTGATCATCCCCGAGCGTCATCGCGCCGCGCATAATGCCGGACTCGGGCGGTTCATCGCTGGCGGCGGAAAGGGAGCTTTGCTCGATCGCATGCTTGATCTTACGATGATTGACCGGAGCGGCCGGGAGTTCCTGGCGAAAATCCGAATTGGAACGAAAAACACCCCGAACGGATTAGTCTTCCCGACCTATATCGAGCGCGACTGAATCTTCTTCTTACCTTTGCGTCCAATTCTCTGAGCCAGCACGCGAGGATCTGTTAGGACGGGCCTGGGGTCCCCGCGTAAGGGGGGCTGGCTCTGTTTTCGAGGTGTCAATTTGTAGGGTTTTCGTCCGCATGGCATAGCTGTTGCTCTCTTAGCCGGACGATCATGCTTGCTGTCGCGCCCAATCCCGTCAATTCAGCCGATTTGAACCCTGAGCGAACCGGCCCGAAGCTGAAAGTTGCAGTAGCGAGACATCGGACGCGCGATAACGAAACATCCGGTGATCAGAATTCCTATGAAAACCGCGACGCCTCGCGCCGAGTCGCGGTCGGCGCGCTGATCTTTCTGGCCGCACAGCTTGTTTATATCCACGGCGATTTCGAGTCGTTCTTCATCCGCCACATCGCGAACATGATCGTGATGGCGGCGTGCATCGGCGCCATGATGCGCCCGCGCCTGCGTTCTCATTGGAAGATAGCCGCGTTTGCTGGATGCGCTTTTATCGCGATCAACGGCGCTTACTCGAGTCTTCTCATCCACGAACCGCTGGCGGAGTTGTTTACCGCGATCATTATCTCGGTCGGCAGCGCCGCGCTGCTGCCGTGGAATGGATGGTGGCAGGCGGCGATCAACCTATTCTGCGGGGCAAGTTTCATCGCGGATGCGCTCACCGCGCCGGCGGGTGCGATCGATGCGCACTTCTGGGCGGTGATGTTCGCCGCGCTGGCGGTTGCGCAATCGACCGCCATTTTTGGTGCGCGGGTCAGGACTGAGCACGCGCGACTCGATCTGGCAATCAAGGATGGCGCGGCAAAATTCGAGGCGGTATTCCGTCATAGCCTGGATCCAATCTCGATTCAGCGTCTCTCCGATCTGAAATTCATAGAGGTAAATCAGGCGTTTCTCGCGCTGAGCGGATATTGCCGCGACGAGGTGATCGGGCACTCTCCGATTGAGCTTAAGATGTTCGCCGATCCGGCGTCCACGCCCGATTTCGTCGACTCGGGACTCGCTCGAAACGGCAAGTTTCACAACGTGGAGATTAACTTTCGCGCCCGCGACGGCCGTGTCGGCCTCGTTCTGGTTTCGGCTTCGATCATCGCGCTTGCCGGAGAAGAATGCCTGCTCGCGACGGTGCGCAATATCGCCGATCGCAAGCGCTCCGAAGAGCAGCTTCTTGCCGCGCGAGCAGCCGCCGAAGCGGCGACTAAAGCGAAATCGGCTTTTCTCGCCGGAATGAGCCACGAGATCCGCACTCCGATGAACGCGATGATGGGAGCGACCGACATTCTGTGGGA
>JASHOJ010000139.1 GCA_030041155.1 Candidatus Binataceae bacterium
CATGGACCGCGACACCGATGATTTTCCAAGGAGCGGCCCACGATAGACAACATCGCGACACGCGGCATCCCGTAGGCCCTCGCGCCGCGCCGCCGCACCGCCGCAAATTTGCGAGCAATCCATCGCCGGATCGCGGCGGATTCGCGTCCGCACGAGGATACGAAAGTACGGATGTGCCCTTGTCGGCACGTGGGCAAACGCACGGCCGCAGTTTTGCGCCGATGCTAAAGCGGCAGTTGCCAAATGTCCATCGTGCGGCGCGCTGAGCTAGCTCTTCCGGGAGCCGAGCTCTTTATCGAGCGCCGCGGCGAGATCACTGATGTTGAAGGGCTTCTGCAGTACGGAGCGGGTTGCATGCGCGACGGGGATTCCGGCCCTCCCGTATCCGGTAGTAAAAATGAAGGGACAGGCACGTTCGGCGAGAAGATCGGCGACCGAATCAATCTTTTCATTGCCAAGATTGACGTCGAGCAAGGCGAGATCGACCTTTTCGGCCGCCAAGAAATCCTTTGCCTGGGAAATTTGCGAAGCCGAAGCTGCTACGTCATACCCAAGCTCTTCGAGCATGTCGGCAAGCATCACGGCGATGAAAGTCTCATCTTCCACAATAAGGATGCGCGGTCTCAGGGGCGCTCTCTGCGGCTCCTTTTTGTTTTCCATCCGCTCCGCTCGTGATTGTCGCGCATGCCCCCGCTGCGAATAATTAGGAAATTGGCCGAGGAGCGTCAAATGATTCAATTTGGCGCGCGGCGGCGATCCGTAACGAAAGCTGAACAGCGTCCGTGCTCGATCGGTTTGCGTCGTTACTTTGGTGGGCGCGTTCCGGAAGCGCCGGCAAACGCCGCGATCGCCGATGCCAGCCAGCCCAAGATCGTCATTCCGCCGCCAATGGACGCCGCCAGCGGGAGAATCCTTCGACCTAGAAAAATATGTACGCTAAGTTCGCCCACAAACAAAAGGCTGCCGCAAAGCAACAGCGTTGCGGCGGCCAAGAGCCAGCCTAGCCGCCGCGTTCCGCTAAAGGACAGTGCGCTCAGGGCGATCACGGCGGCGGCATTGACAAGCAGGAAGTTCGCGGACGTCTTGAGCAGCGGATCCTCGGTCAGGTGCGCGGCCGCCGCCAATTCCATGATTCCGGCGGCCCCGGAAAGAGCCGCGATTCCGGCGAGGATGTAGGCCCATTTATTCATGGAGATGTCTCCCAAACGGGCCGTCGGCATATGGTTAATGTTCTTTTAAGCCGGCTCTGAAATGCTTGATCTCAAGCGACCCAGACGCGGAATGGCGGCCGCCGCGCGGTCATATGGCGTGCCACGTTTGTATGTTATCCCTGGAGTATCGGAGAGCGCAATCAGCCGGATGGCCCTCGAGGTCTTTGGAGCTCCAATTGGAAATTGGACCGCGCGGCCTTGCGTCGGCCGCTAGCAGCCGGGCATCCGTCGCATTGCGCGGGGCCGCGTGGACACGCCTGCGGACGAATATTTTTCTTTTCGCGGTTTTGGCGATCAACTACACGTGGTCGCGACCGTCGCCCGTCGATATTCTTTTCTTTTGCGCACTGTTGCTGACTATCTTTTCGCATCAATCGCTGAACATAAGAAACTTCGTTTTTATCTGCCTTATTCTGGCGTGGGTTTCATCCGTCTACGTCTCGTCCATTTGGTTGACCGAAGAGCCTGGGGTTGTGTTTGAAATCATCGCCCTGACTTCGGTCGGCTGCATTGGGATTACAAGTTGCCTGGTGGCAACCACCTGGTCGGAACGCGAGTTACGAACGTTCGTCAACGTCTATATCCTAGCCAATGTCATCGCGGCCGCCGTCGGCATTTTTGGATTCGTCACCCAGAATCCAGACCTGACCTGGGCCGATCGACCGCGCGCCTTTCTCGATGATCCCGACATGCTCGGCGTATTTCTCATTCCGGGCATATTGGGCTCACTTTTCATGATCGCCGAGAAACGCAGACGGATTCTATTTTCCGCGGTGCTTCTGCTTTTATCCGTTGCCGTATTTCTGTCGTTCTCGCGTGCTGCTATCGTCTCGGCGATCCTTTGGGGCGGGATATATTTGCTGATCTTGAACCGGCGCAATCCTTTGCGGGCAATCTTCGTTTCGCTGGCTTTCCTAGTTCCGTTAATCGTCGTCATTTTGCTTTTTTCCCTCGTCAACGACACTACCTCGGATATGTTGTCGGGCCGGTTTACATTTGCGGAAGACTACGATCTCGGCCACTTTGGACGGTACAATAGATATATTCTCGCGATACCGATGATTCTCGACCATCCCTTTGGGATTGGGCTGCTCCAGATCGAAAACTACTTTCCGGAACCCATTCATAATGTGTGGCTCGCATCGTTCTTATATTTCGGCTGGACCGGTGGTCTCGCCTGGACTCTACTCTTGATTCTTTCGGTTCGGCAGGGCTGGTATACTTGGCAACGCACGCGGAATGGGCTGTGTTTAATGGTCTTTTTCGGCTGGTTGTCGATCATCTCGTGTTCGATGCTGCATGAGGGAGAGCGGTGGAGATTTATGTGGGCGCTGGCAGGCGTATTGTGGGGTCTGAATCCTCGAAACTTCGGCGCGATTCCGGGCCACGTTCACAACGCAAGCGGCCCCATCGCAGTTGAAGGGAGCTCAGATGAAGCCAATTCGCTCGCATTCTAGCGCACGCTTGCGCCTCGGCCGTAGATATTTAGCCGCGCTGTTTTTTGTCATGAGCGGAGCAAGCGCAGGACGCGGCGGCGAGCTGTGCGGCGACTGCGTCGAACTGAAACTTGAACACCCTGTCGTGGTGCGTGGACCGTCGCGCAATGAGCCTGACGCTCCGATCAGCATCATTAAATTGCCGAACGGAAAGTTTCGGGGCTTTACTGCGAACGCGGTGACGATCGCAATCGACGGCGTGTCGCCGCTTGATTTGGGCGGAGCGTCGAGAGTGGTTCTTAGACCCGGCTTCGCGGGCTCGCCTTCGGAATGCGGGCGTTGGCTCACAAGTCTCCTGCCCGTCCGCAGTGTCCTCTATGGGATGATCCACGACGAGCAGCATTGCAATTACCATGCAGGCGAAACGCATAAGTCTATGTCGGTCGCCGTCTCTCATGACGATGGGCTGACTTGGAATGATCTAGGCCAAATCATTACCGGCAACGAAGGCGATATGTCCGGCCGACCGAGCGGCGTCGGCGATTGCACCGCCGTCGACGGTCACGATGGCTACTGGTACGCCTATTGTCTGCGGCCGAAGGACTGGAAGAACATTGTCGCGCGCGCGCCACACGATGCGCCGATCCCGGGAAAATGGGTCGAATGGAGTGGTGACGGCTGGCGCGAGCCGGGCCTTGGCGGCGCGGCAGCGGCTTTGAGCGAGCCAGTTGGAACGAGCGCCGCTTATTGGACCAAAGCCGGCGCCGTGCTGCTGCTGAACGCCGCAAGCTCTTCGTTGCAATTGTCCATCTCGAAAGACAAAGTGAACTTCGAGACGCTTCCGGAACCACTCATTCTTTATGACGGCAACGATTGGAAACGGCCTGCGGCCACCGATCTCTACGCCTATCCCGCCATGATCGCCGATAAAGGCATCAACAACATCTCACACAAGTTTTTCCTAGCCTACATGTATATTCCGCCGGGTCAGGATTTTACGCAAAGATATTTGGTCGTGCAGGAAGGGGAGATCGACGCCTCTCCTATGCCTCGACATCCGGAGGTACGTAGCGCCCTGACGAGATGGGTGATGCCGCAAGGTCTCACATGGACGACGACGGGTCCCGCGATTTTGTCCGGAAATTCCTACGCCTATGACAAGGGCCTGGGATACGTGATGACGGCGACCCCAGGCGATGTCGCCAGCGTGGAACTCGATGAATGTTTTTCGCCGCAGACGGGCATCGGGTTTCTGGCGAAAACCGGCGATTGCGCCGCAAGGGGCAGTGTACGCCGTCGGACAGCAGGATATATATTCCGGGATCGCCAGCCTGGAACGGTGGCGCTGGTCGATTGCAAAAAAAATGGTGCACGCTTCGTCTCAGATCGCTTGGACTGCGAGAAGGTCGGGACTCGCGAACATCTTTTAGGATTCGCGCTTCAGTGACGCCAGATCCGCCTATGCTTCAATAAGCGCTTTCCGTTTGCAAGAGCGCAAAGGGCGTCGCAAAGAGAATGTAGATGTCGAGCAGGATCGACCAATTCTCGATATAGTAGAGATCGCACTCGACGCGGCCCTGGATTTTATCGGGCGTATCGGTCTCGCCGCGCCAACCGTGGATCTGCGCCCAGCCGGTTATGCCGGGACGGACGCGATGCCTGGCGAAATAGCCGTCGACGACTTCGTCGTATTGGCGCTCGGCGGCTTTGGCGTGCAGCGCGTGCGGGCGCGGTCCGACGAGCGACAGATTTCCGCGGAAGACGACGTTGAAAAGTTGCGGCAATTCATCGAGCGAGGTCTTGCGGAGGATGTGGCCGACGCGCGTAACCCGGCGGTCTCCCTTCGTGACGAGTTTCGCGGCGCCGAAGTCCAGCGCGTCCGCATACATCGACCGGAACTTGTAGATCTCGATCACCTCGTTGTTGAATCCGTAGCGTTTCTGCTTGAACAGAACCGCTCCCTTCGAATCGAGCTTGATGGCGAGGGCGACGGCCGCCATCAAAGGCGCGAGCAACACGAGCAGCGCGGCGCCGACGATCCGGTCGAAGCAATATTTCAGTACGAGATCCCAGTCGGCGATCGGTCGGTCGAAGATGTCGATGAGCGGAACCGTGCCAATATAGGAATAAGAATGCCGCCGGAACTGCAGCTCGTTCCTGTGCGCCGCAAGGCGGATGTCGATCGGTAGGATCCAGAGCTTGCGCAGCATCTCCAAGAGGCGCTGCTCGGCGGTGATCGGCAGCGTAAAAATGACAAGATCGATGCGCGTGCGGCGCGCGAATTCGAGAAGATCGTCCACCGTACCGAGCTTCGGAAAGCCGGCAACCACTGTCGGCGAGCGGCCGTCCGCGCGGTCGTCGAAAATTCCCAGCACTTGCAGATCGGCTTGCGCCTGCCGGCCAAGCTGTTGCAAGAGGTTATCGGCCGCGGCTCCGCCGCCGACCAGCACCGTACGCCGCACAAACCGGCCCATGCGGATCAGGCGGTCGACAAGCAGCGCTAGAGCGGTGCGCTCGCAGCCGAGCGCCACCAACCCGCAGCAGAACCAGGCGAGGAGGAACGCGCGCGGATAAACCGCCTCAAGCCGCAAGCTTGCGACGGCAACAAGCGCGATGCCGAATACGCATGCCAGTCCGGCGGCAAGGCGCAAAGCTTTGGCCGGAAAAGTACGGAATACGCTGATCTTGTAAAGACCGATCGCTTGGATTGCGAGCACGGTACCGACGGCAACCGCCGGCAGGCTGAGAAGGAAGAAATAGGACGAATCGTATCTGTGTGACGGCGCCGCCGAGAAGACATATGCGCAGAGCCCGGCCAGCAGGATGAGCAGAAATTCCGCCATCCGGACCAGACCTTCGAGGACGACGCGAGAAATGACCGGCGGCGCAGGACTGCATTGCAAATCCCGTGTCGCTGCCAAAAGCCTTTCAATTTCGTTCGGCAAGTCGCCGGCAAATCCGGGCTTCTGCAAGTTATGCGGTGTGAAGGGGGTCATGCGCCATTCGATCGTTCAGGAGGGAAGAGCAAAAGAGGCACGCGGCGCGTCTCCGCGGCGTCGTTTCGCGATCGCGTCGGCGTATCCGGCGAGGACGGCGTCGGCCATCGCATCGATGGTAAATTGTGTCCTGACGAAAGCGGCGAGCGCCGCAGCTTCGTGCGCAAGCTCGCGCGGATCTTTTTCGAGCGCCGCCCGCATCGCGGCGGCAAGCGCCGGCGGGTTGGCGCAAGGGATGAGTCTGTTGCGATAAGGCCCGAATATCTCACCAATTCCACCGACGTCGGTGGCGATCGTTGGTACCTGCGCCGCGGCCGCTTCAAGCACAATATAAGGCAGCGATTCCGCGCGGCTCGGGATGACAAGAACGCGTCCGAGCCGGAAAGCCTCGCCGGCCGGCATCGCTCCGGCAAAAGTAACGTCGCGCGAGACCCCACGTTGAGTCGCTTGTGCGACAAGTTTGGCTTCGTCGCCGCCCGCGCCGACCAGCACGAGACGCGGCCGCGGAACGCGTGATGAGAGCAGGACCATCGCATCGATCAGCGTGTCGATCCCTTTGGCCGCGCGGAGTTCCCCGACAAACAAAAAATCGGCGGCATCTGGCGCGGCTTTGATGGGCACGAATTCCGCCGCCCTCAGGCCATTGCGGATGATCCGCACGAGGCTCTTTGTACGCCCGATTCGTTTATCAAATTGTCCGGCGACATAGGCGCTTTCGAAGAGAAAAATATCGGTTCGCGCGGCCAGCAGACGTTCGACCGTCATGAAACTCCCCGAACGGAAATGCAAGCTGCCGCCATGCGGCGTATAAGCTCGGATCGGCGAACTAAATCCAGGCAGGAAAGCAGGCAGGCGTGTGTAGACGCCGCCCTTCGATCCGTGCCCATGCATGACGTCGGCGCGAAACGCGCGGGCGCGCAAGGCGACCCGTATGGCGGTGGGGAAGTCGAGAACATGCGGCAGACGCGGCATCGGAAAGCGCCAGACGCCGAGCGCGAGCGACGGTTCGAGTTCGGCGAGAATCCGTACCGCTTGCTCCCCGCCGGTCAGCGAGTCCGCTACGAGGCCGACCGCGTGACCGCGCGCGATCTGCTCTCGGGCGAGATCGACGACATGCCGGAAAAGGCCGCCGAGCGGGGCGCGCAATACATGGAGAATGCGGAGTTTGCGGTCGGGCGCGTTCTCTGTCCTCGACATTATCGTTCTCTTCAGATCAGAAAAAACGCTCGCGTACGACGATCGTGTCGCCGGGCTGCACCGGATAACGGATCGGCGCCTGGCCGGTCAGTTCTCGGCCGTTCACGGCGCGCGTCACCTCGACGCCGTTCTTATCGGCTCTCGGTGTAAATCCCCCCGCGATCGCCACCGCCGTCTCGGCTGTCATCCCGTTCACGTAGGGATATTGGCCGGGCGTCGTGACCTCGCCCAGGATAAAGAAAGGCCGATACGCTTCGACCTCGACGGAGACATGCGGATCGCGCAGGAAGCCGTCGTGCAACCGTCTTTCGATCTCTCGTCCGAGCGACGCGGTTGTCTCGCCCTGTGCGGGCACCAAACCGATCAGCGGCATCTGAATGTGGCCCGAGCTGTCGACCGAATAGGAATTACTCAAGCCTTCCTGCCCGTAGACGATGACGCGCAAGCGATCGCCGCTTGCAAGCCGGTAAGGCGCATTGGCGTCGGGGGCGTAATAAGCCGAGTAGGACGAAGCGCAAGCCGCGAGGACAAGCGAAAACGCCAGCATGCAAACCAAAACCAAGATGCGCCGCATAGTCAGTGCCGCAGGTTTGAGATCGCGCCAAGAGCCCGCGTCGGGGTTTCGATTTATAAGGCGCGCATGGTTAATAATTCTTAACCTTCGGGCTCCGATTTCAGGAAGATATTAACCTCGTTTCAACCTTAAAACGGCTTCATGCGTTGATCCAGGCAAGCGAGCGCCGATGCAAGGAGGCGGTCACGCCTCACGGGGTTGCGGCATGACTCAGGCATTTGCGTCGGATGCGAATCCCGACGGGCGCTCGGGCGATCTCGATCTCGGCGCGCTTGGATCGGCGATCTCCAAAAAGCGCAACTGGCTCATTGTTCCCACCGCGCTCGCCTTTCTTCTCAGCGCTGCTTTCGTGAGCGTGGTCAAACCAAGCTACACCGCCGAAGCGGAGGTGCTGCTCGAGAACCAAGAGAATTTCTTCACGAGTCCGGGCCGCGCCGAGGTGCAGCCGCAGCAGGAGGGGTTGGATACCGACCTGGTAGGCAGCCAGATTCAGGTGGTCACCTCGACCGATCTGGCGCGCCGGGCGGTCGAGCGCCTCAGTCTCGTCGGCAATCCGGAATTCGATCCTTACGCCAAGGGTCTCGGCGTCGTCTCCCGCCTTCTCGTCGCGTTCCATCTCGTGCGCGACCCGATGCAGATTCCCGCCGAGGATCGCGTCATCGCGACTTTCGAAGA
>JASHOJ010000140.1 GCA_030041155.1 Candidatus Binataceae bacterium
GTGCCAGCCCCACGCCGCGCCGCAATCTCGAAGGCAGGTCGGCAACTGGAAAGCTCTTGCCGCGAAAGTGCGCGGAAAGGTCGCTGGTACCCACGAAGACGATCGGTTCGCGTTCCATCGCTCGTACAACGTAGCCCATGTTCGAAAACTCGAACAGAGGCGCAGCCGCCCCGAGAACGCGATGGCCCTTGTGCCACTCGCACTTGAGGAGAAGCCGGTGCTGTTTTGGAGAGGATCTCCGCCAGATCGGACGGATCGCGACTCATCGGACCGTTACTCCAGCCCGTTTCCCCTCGGCTGGTAGATATCTGAAGTCAATTAAGTAGACATTTTCGCCCGCTCCGTGCTTCGCCACCTTCAAGAGATCGACCACGCCGATAAATCCGGACCGTCGGGCCAGCGCCGGCGTGATCTCCTGAAATGTTATCCGTCGGATCGAGGTGACCTCGATATATCCTGGACCCAGGCGGTACCGGCCGCCGACCTTGACGTGCAGCCGGCGCCAAATCCTGACCGTGCAGTTGACTTCGCCGCGCATGATCGGCTCGCGCAGACGCTTCGTAAACGTCATGAGTAACTTTTAGATCGAACTGATTTACCTGCGCGGTTCATTTCGTATTTGAACCCTGATGTATTATAGAATTCAAATGATCGCACCAAACTCCTCAAGGAAGGAAAAATGGACGATACAGATTTTCTGGCGGGCTTAAATCTCGATTTCGATCCCAATGCACTGAGAGATAAGTACAACCGCGAGCGCGACAAGCGCATCCGCAAGGACGGCAACTCCCAGTACGTCGAGGTCACCGGCAAGTTCTCTCACTACCTGGATGATCCCTACGTGAAGCCAGGCTTCACCCGCGCACCGCTAAATGACGAAGTGGACGTGGTCGTGATCGGCGGCGGATTCGGAGGCTTGCTCGCGGGCGCCCGCCTGCACGAAGCCGGCATCAATAACGTTCGCATCATAGAGTCGGGCGGCGACTTCGGCGGCACCTGGTATTGGAATCGCTACCCCGGCGCGCAGTGCGACATCGAGAGCTACTGTTATCTGCCGCTGGTCGAAGAGCTCGGGTACCTGCCCAAGGAGAAATATTCGTTCGCGCCCGAAATCTACGAGCATTCGCAGCGTATCGCCCGCCATTACCATCTCTACGATAACGCGTGCATGCAGACGCGGGTGACCGAACTCAAGTGGGACCACGAGGCGGCGCGCTGGATAGTCTCGACCGATCGCAATGACGCGATGCGCGCGCGATTCGTGATCATGGCTACCGGGCCGCTCAATCGTCCCAAGCTGCCGGCAATCCCCGGCATCCAGGACTTCGAGGGCCACACCTTCCACACCAGCCGCTGGGATTACGAATATACCGGCGGCGACCATTCGGGCGGCCTGACTAAGCTCGCGGACAAGCGCGTCGCGGTGATCGGCACCGGTGCAACCGCGATTCAGTGTGTCCCATTCGTCGGCGCGCATGCCAAACAGCTTTACGTCTTTCAACGGACGCCTTCGTCAGTGGATGTGCGCGGCAACAAGCCGACCGATCCTGAATGGGCGAAGACTCTGAAGCCCGGATGGCAGCGTGAGCGGCGCGAGAACTTCAACAATCTCGTGATCGGCGTTCCGGTCGACGAGGATATGGTCAACGACGGCTGGACGGATATTTTCCGCAATCTCGGCGTGGCGGCGAAGAAAACGCATCGGGCGGCGGAAATGACCAAGCGCCAGGCCGCGATGATGATGGAGATCGCCGACTTTCAGAAGATGAATGGCGTTCGCGCGCGGGTCGACGCGACCGTCACCGACCCGACAACCGCCGCGGCGCTGAAGCCATGGTATCGCCAGTTCTGCAAGCGCCCGACCTTCAACGACGACTACCTGCCAACCTTCAACCGCCCAAACGTCAAGCTGATTGATACCAGCTCAAGCCAGGGCGTCGAGCGGATTACCAAAACCGGCGTGATCGCAAACGGCGTGGAATACGAAGTCGATTGCATCATCTTCGCCACCGGCTTCGAGGTAGGGACCGCGTGGACACGGCGCGCGGGCTACGAAGTTATCGGCATCGATGGCATCACGCTGACCGATTACTGGCGCGACGGGATGAAGACCTATCACGGCTTCTCGAGTCACGGCTTCCCGAACTGCTATCTCCTCGGAATGTCGCAGAATGGCGCGTCGGTGAACCTGACCTCGGTGCTCGATGACCAGGCTCAACACGTCAGCTACATCATCAAAGAGCTGATGAACCGCGGGATTCGCTTCGCGCATCCAAGCAAGAAAGCCGAAGATGAGTGGGTCGCGGAGATCCAGCGCCTCGCTTTCGTCGCCGCGCGTTTCCTCTCGTCGTGCACCCCCGGCTACTACAACAACGAGGGCCATTTCGGGGAGGATGGCGCGACCGGATTCGGCGGCAACAGCTACGCGCCCGGCATCAACGCCTTCAACGCCTTGATGGCGAAATGGCGCGAGAAGGGCGACTTGGAAGGCCTGGAACTCGATTGAGCTACAACCGCGAGAAGCGGTGGTTTGGCGGATGGCGCAGTCCGATGCGAGGCGCTCTCTGTCAACCTGTCAACCGGTTGACACCCATACGGCGGTTGACAAGCGGCGATTGACACGACGGATGGTGGTGTAGTTTGAGTAGAACAATGTTCTAGCTCGGTGCAGTTCAAGACATCACCGGCGCACGTCGGCATGAAGTTTCCCGAAGCAACTTCAATTGAGTGTCAAATCAGCCGGCCGTGCCAGACAACTCGCGAGTGAAGTATGAGCGGTCTTTTTGGTGCATTCCTGATTATGATCTGGTGAGGATAGGCAGGGTTATCGCACTTTACGATTGCCTCGTCGTCCGCCGACCATTCAACCCGTCTGGGCAGAAGCCGCTGCACTAAGTTCCCTTCAGCGTCTATCAGCAGTTTCCCGCTAACATCTTCACCGCGGGTGGGTATGTGACTCGTTTTGAGATCCAGGTGGAGAACCAGTTCTCCCTTTTTAGCGTGGGTGCGCGCCACCAGATAAATGCCCGGGAGCCGTCGCTGCCAGCCGAAGTGCTGGCTCAGCAGCAAGTCGCCCTTTCTAAACGTCGGCTCCATAGCATCGTCGGGTACTTCCAGCAGAGTGAGAAGCGGCGTCTCGTGCATTTGCCTCGGAGCAATGTGAGAACGCAACTCTTCAGAGACATCCGTCCTGCGAGGGCCCAGTTTGCTTTCGACCCAGTCACTCGCGAACGCGACTGGCGGGTCGCCTGGGTAGAAGCCGGGCTTGATATATCCTGGTAGGTCCCGCGGCCGCGGTTCACCGCGCCCGGTTATCAGCCAATCCAGGTCTACATTCGCGACCGCCGACAGAGCGGCGAGTTTGTCCAGGCTGGGTTCGAATTGTCCAGCCATCCATTTGTAGAGACTGGCCCGCGAAACGCCGATCGCCTTTGCAAGT
>JASHOJ010000141.1 GCA_030041155.1 Candidatus Binataceae bacterium
CTATTCAACCCGGCGAACATGTTGTTGAGGTTCTCGCGCGCGCCAGTGATGAACACCATCGTCAGATGGAACGCAATGAACAGAATGAACCAGCAAAGCACCAGAAAATGAATCGAGCGGGCAACTTGCCGATTGAAGACCTTACTCACCCGGCCCAGCCGGTTTCCGATTGCCGGCGCCTGGAGCAGTCCGGTAAACACTGCGATCGGCGCCGCCACGAAAACCGTTACGAAATAAGAGAGCAACTGGAGGCTGTTGTAGCGAGCCCATCCATCATTTAAGGGAAACCGAAGCGACAGATACTGTATCGCTGTTGAAAGCGCATTGGGGAAAACGTTCCAAGACAGGGGAACGATTCGCTGCCACTGATAGGTCGTGAACAGCAGCACATAGAAGACGATGCCGTTGATCGTCCAGAGCAGATCGAAGCTGAAATGCCACCACCTGGCGAGTCCTATCGAGTGGCGTATTCCCGGAATCCCCAACCATCCTGGAATTGTTACCGCGTCATCTTTCGCCGTCCACAGCCGATCAGTCGGTACCTCGTGCTGAAAACGAAACCATTCGGTGCCCGGCGTGCAGTGAACGTTCCAATAGAGGCGCGGATGGTCGGCAAGAATCTGAATTCCGGCACGGATGATGAAAAACATGAAGAACAGATTCAGGAAATGCTGCCAGCGCAGCCACCACGGGAAACCGGAGTATCTGACCGGAACGCTGGCGGCGGCGCCCGGATAGGAGGCAATGAAATTCTGAACGACCGCGAGCCGTCGCAGCTCCTGGCATATAGCGACGCCGCCGATGATGAACAGCAGTCCGAGGGGAATGATCCAGAGCACGCTGAACCATCGCCGACCGAGACGGATTCGCGGCACGACTCCGCTATGGGGTGGCGTCCAATGGCTCAGCCTCACACGATCGTCTGCTGAGGTAAACCTCGCCTCCAACTGTTCAGCGAATTCGTCGGCCTGGCGAGCCTCACCCATTGGACTTCTCCATAAGCCATTTACATCGCACTCGAACAGAGTGAAAGAGCCGGATCACTCGCGGCAGGGGTGGTTGGGTAAATCCTTCGAAGAGCTATTCTGGCTCGGATGGGTTTGCACCGCTGAGAAACTCGTGCGGGGATAAAACCCCAACCGTGATCGAGAGGGGATAATATGAATTACTGGCTACACGATCTTCCCATCGTCTGGATGGCGGTGGTGATCTTTGGAGCAACCTATATCGTTGCCGCGGCCATCTATGTGGCGGTCGTGGTGTCTGCGAAGGGTAAGAGCGGACGGTCGTTCAAGGCAGTGTCAGCCGGGATGCTGCCGACGCTCGGCATACTCTTTGGCCTGTTCGTCGCGTTCACCGCGGCGCAGGTCTGGAGTGATAACAATCAGGCAACTTCTGCCGTCGATCACGAGGCGAGCGCACTCCGAGCGGCGGTGATTCTCGCGGCTGCGTTTCCGGGCGAACCTCAGGCTCGTCTGGACGCGCTTATCCGAAGCCACATTCAGAGCGTCACAACCGTCGAGTGGGAACGCATGGAACATCGCCGCGTGACGCTTAGCTCGCTCCCCCATAATCTGGCCGTCGCGCTCCAATTTACGCTCTCGCTAACGCCCAGCAATGCGGGTCAGGTAACGGCACAGCGGGAGCTCGTCCACGCCATTGAAACCGCGCTTGATGCGCGCCGGCAGCGGATCCTTATCAGCCAGTGGGAGGTGCATCCGGTCAAGTGGGCATGTCTGATAGCCCAGGCCCTTTGCGCCCTGCTTGCGATTGCGCTGGTGCATAGCGACGATCGCCTGGCAGGCGCCCTGACAGTCGGAATATTCGCAACCGGAGTCGCCGCATGCCTCTTGCTGATAGCCTCCTACGATCGTCCATTTGTAGGCGAGCTCAGGGTTGGCCCTCAACCTCTTATCGAGATAATGCCGAAGGCGCCGGCGGTGACGCAGAACCCGATCATCAAGTAGGCAGCTAGTATCGTTATCGAACCAAGCCAGGCGCGGTTGATCGACGGCGATGCTGTCCTTCCGAGAGCGCGCCGGTGCTATAGATGGAAACGGTGCGCGATGTCATCGCTTGATGCCGCCAGCTTTCCAGACGATCGCGATCCCACGCTTCCGGGAGAGCCCGATCCCTATCCGTGGTTCCATCGCTTGCGCCGCGACGATCCGGTCCATTTCAGCCCGTTCGCGAATGCCTGGATGCTTACTCGCTATGCGGATGCTGAGAAGTATTTGCGCGATCGGCGCTTCTCGCGCGTAGCGTATCTGGATTCGATGCGCGCGAAGTACGGCGCCGAACAGCCGATTCTTAAGTTTCAGAGCCGGGAACTTTCGTTCCTGGATGGCGACGAGCACTCGTGGCTAAAAGATGTTGCGGCGAAGGCATTCACGCCCGCGCGAATCAGCGCGATTCGACCTCATATTCGCGCCGCGGTCGATGCAAGCCTCGATAAACTATTGCCGGCCGGCCGTTTCGACGTGATCGCCGACTATGCCTATCCGCTGCCCGCCGACGTTATTTCCGCGATGCTCGGGATTCCACGCGAAGACTGGACGATGCTGCGCGAGTGGGTCGATGGAATTCTGCTTTCGCGCGGAATCGTCCGCACTGCCGCGATGATCGAGACCGGCGACAAGTCCGCGCGCGCCTTCGCCGATTATCTGAGCAGATTGATTTCAGCGCGCAGACAGTATCCGAGCGGCGATCTGATGAGCGCGTTTATCGCCGCGGAGGAAAAAGGCCGCAAGCTCTCGGACGATCAACTCGTTTCGATGATCGAGACGCTGTTTGCGGCTGGTCATGGCACCACGCGGAGCCTGATTGGCCTCGGAATTCTCGCGCTGCTGAAAAATCCCGATCAACTCGCGCTGCTTAGCGCCGAGCCGGCGCGTATCACGCGCGCGGTCGAGGAGATGCTGCGCTACGATCCTCCAACTCAGGCGCCCTCGCCGCAGGTGGCTCTCGAAGACGTGGAAATAGGCGGCAAAACGGTGCGCAAGGGCGAGGCGGTGTCGGTGCTGTTTGGCGCGACCAATCGCGACCCGGCGCGGTTTGCCGATCCCGATAAATTTGACCTCACGCGGGAAGATTTGGAGCATCTCGCGTTCAGCCTCGGGCCGCATTACTGCCTCGGCGCGAGTCTTGCGCGCGCGGAGGCGCAGATCGCGATAGGGGTGCTGGTAGAACGCACCGCATCCATCGAACTTGCTGAGAACAATCCAGTTTTTCAGCAGGCAGGTCGATTTCGCGGACCGGTTGGCCTGAAAATCGAAGTTTCCGCGCGCCGATCTTGATTGCTATCGCTAGACAGGCGCTAATAATGACGGCTGTAACCGTCGGTATATTGGCGCGACTTAAGCGGAGGTGTGGAGGCGATGAGCAAGATCGAGGACCAGTACCGGGCAGCGACCGCGAAATCCGCCGAGATGGCGAAACGCTCCGAGCGCGTGATGCCCGGTGGCGACACTCGATCTTCTGCGCATTACCGGCCTTATTCGCTAACGGTTGTCCGCGGCGAGGGTCCTTACATTTACGATGCGGACGGCAACCGCTACATCGACCTGCTCGGAAACTACACCAGCCTGGTGCACGGTCACGCCTATGCGCCGATCGTCGCGGCGATAACCCAAGCCGCGAAGACCGGCACCGCCTGGCCCGCGCGATCGGAAGCGCAGGTCGCGCTGGCCGAGCTCCTGTGTGATCGCGTCGGGTCGGTCGAGCGGGTGCGTTTCTGTAATTCCGGCACCGAGGCCGGGATGCTCGCGTGTCATGTCGCGCGGCGGCTGACCGGGCGCAAGCTTATCCTGATGGCGCGGTACGGCTATCACGGCTCCTATGACGATCTCGAAGCGGGGCTTGCCGGCCATGATGGCGAGCGCACGATGCTCGCGGATTTTGGCGAAGCGACATCGTTCGAAGCCCTGCTGACCGAGCGCGGGCAGGAGATCGCGGCGGTGTTCCTGGAGCCGGTGATGGGATCGGCGGGAGTGGTCGCGCCGCCCTCCGGCTTTCTGGAGCGAGTCGGCGAAGCGGCGCATCGCGCGGGCGCGCTCTTTGTTCTGGACGAGGTGATCACGCTCAGGCTCGCAAGCGGCGGCGCGCAGGCGATCTTCGACGCGAAGCCTGACCTCACGATGATGGGCAAAATTATTGGGGGCGGTCTGCCGGTCGGCGCGATCGGTGGAAGCGCGGAGGTTATGCGAGCGTTCGATCCGCGCGCGCGCGGCTCGATCTATCATTCGGGAACGTTCAACGGAAATCCCGCCACCTGCGCCGCGGGCGCGGTATCGGTAAAGGAATTGACCCAGGAAAAAATCGACAAGATGGACAAGCAGGCGCAGAAGCTTGCCGGCGAACTAAAACGCGCCGCCCGCGCTCACGAATTGCCGTTTTCGGTCCGGCAATGCGGATCGCTGATGAATGTCTTCTTCACGAGCGAGGCGCCGCCCGCGACGATCAACCGCGAGGACGCGCGGATGATGGCCGACTTCCATCTTGCCGCGCTAAGCCACGGTCTGTTTATCGCTCCGCGCGGACTCCTCGCGCTGTCCACGGTTATCACCGATGAGATCGTGACCGAGGTTGCCGAACGCGCCGCCAAGGCGATGGCTGACGTTGCCGCGGGCGGCGCCTGAACGGGATGCATCACGCGGCGCGA
>JASHOJ010000142.1 GCA_030041155.1 Candidatus Binataceae bacterium
AGATACGCTGGGTTGCCGAGGGCGGTGCCCAGACGCTCGCGAGGAAGCGCGCCACGGGTTCGAAAATCCGCTGAATCACAGGCCCGCCCTTTGGCAGGTAAAGAATGCGAATCCGTGTCGGGCCGCTTTCGTACTAGATCGTGGCAGAAGAGCGGCAGAAGGAAAGCGGCAGGGAATTTATGACCGGGGCTGGCGATATTTCACCCGAAGAGCGTCCGCTCCACGTTCTTAATCGCCTCGCCTTTGGGCCCCGCCCAGGCGATCTGGACCGGGTGCGGCAAATCGGGGCCGAGGCTTACATCCAGGAGCAGCTTTACCCGAACTCGCAGGTCCCGGTTCCGCACGAGCTCGCGGGCAAGGTCGCGGCCTACGAGACGTTGCGCATGTCCCCACTCGACCTATACCGCCGCTTTCAGGAGCCAGTGATGGAGATGCGGCGCCAGAACCGGGGCGCTGACAAGTCCGTCCTGAAGAACGCGCTCAAGCAGGAGCGCATCAAACAGCGGATCGTTATGCGCGAGGCGGCTGAGGCCAGGCTACTGCGAGCGATTGAGGGACCGCGCCAGCTACAGGAAGTGATGACCGCGTTTTGGTTCAATCACTTCAACATCTTTGCGGGCAAAGGTCTCGATAACATCTGGACCGGATCATTTGAGGAGACCGCGATCCGGCCGCATACAATGGGCAGCTTTCGCGCGCTACTAGGCGCAACGGCAAAGCATCCGGCTATGCTGTTTTACCTCGATAACTGGCAGAACACCGCGCCGGGCAGCGAAGGCGCCAAAGGCAGGTTCGAGGGGATCAACGAAAACTACGCGCGCGAGCTGATGGAGCTGCACACGCTCGGAGTCGGCGGCGGATACACGCAGGCCGACGTCATCACGCTCGCGCATATCCTCACCGGATGGGGATTCACGCGTGAAAATCCAAATCGGCGAATGGAAGCCGGCGGCTTCGGTCGATTCCGATACGGATTCAGGCGGCGAAACATGTTCGCGCCCCCGCCGCCCACACCTGACCTGTTCTACTTCGACGCTTCGCGCCACGATTTCTCATCGAAGATCTTTCTCGGGCGCACAATCGAAGGCGGCGGACTCGCCGAGGGCGAACATGCCCTCGACATCCTCGCGAGCCATCCTTCCACCGCGCGGCATCTGAGTTTTCAACTGGCGCAGTTTTTTGTCGCCGATAATCCGCCGCCCGCACTGGTTGATCGCATGAGCTCGCAATATCTGGCGACGGGCGGCGACATCCGCGAGGTTCTGGCGACGATGTTCTCTTCGCCCGAGTTCTGGGACCCGGGTTGCTACCGCGCCAAGTTCAAGTCCCCGTATCAGTACGTCATCTCGTGCGTGCGCGCGACCGGAATCCAGGTGCGCAACTATCGTCCGCTGTATGGGACGATGCAGCTTCTTGGACATCGGCTCTATGGATGTCAGACGCCGAACGGATACTCCAATACGCGCGACGCCTGGCTGAATCCCGACGGCATGATGATGCGGCTCAGCTTCGCGACCGCGCTGGCGAGCGGTTCGCTGCCGCTCGAGCGGCCGCCGTTCGAAGAAGACGGTGCGGAGCCCGCGGTTGTCAGCCGCAGCGGAGGCGGAGCTGCTCGCGTGAATTTCGATTCGCCAGATCGCGTCGATGCTCTTTCGCACGGCGGCCCAGCTATGGATGAGGCCGCAAAGTCTGCGCCGGCTGACGCCGATGCGCTTGCTCATACGCTCGGCCATTCGTTCGGTGACAACACCGCGCGGGCGATTGCTGCGGCGCCTGAGCGGCTGCGCGCAGCGATGATCCTGGGAAGCCCCGAGTTCATGACCCGCTAGATATTCAGGAGCAACTAATGGAACCGCTCGATGAGAAAGCACTCGCGCCAGAATCGCGATGCGAACTCTGTTCGCAAACCGAGCCGACCTTGTCGCGGCGCGCGTTTCTCCGGCGCGCCGCCCTGCTCTCCGCCACTGGAATCGTCCTTTTGAGTCCGCATGCATGGGCGGGGCGCGCGCTGGCGTCATCGGGGGGCAATCGCAATCGCCTCGTGGTCGTCTTCCTGCGCGGCGCGGTTGATGGTTTGAACGTCGTGGTTCCTCATGGAGACTCGGTCTATTACGAGTCGCGGCCCACGATCGCGGTCGGACGGACCGGCGCCGATGGAGGCGTGCTCGATCTCGACGGCTACTTCGGGCTTCATCCCGCGCTCGCATCGTTGATGCCGATGTGGCGCGAAGGCACGCTCGCTTTCATTCACGCGTGCGGCTCCCCGGATCCAACCCGCTCTCATTTTGACGCGCAGGATTACATGGAAAGCGGAACTCCGGGAATCAAAACTACTCAGGACGGATGGCTGAATCGCACGCTCGCCCAGCTTCCGGGAGCCCACGCGCCGACTGAGGCTCTCAGCATGGGGCCAACTATGCCGCGAATTCTTTCAGGCAAAATGCCGGTTGCGAATATGCCGCTTGGGCGTGCCGCCGCGCGTCCGATGCCGCTCGACCATCCGATCATCGAAGCGGCTTTTGATCGAATGTATGCCGGCGACGATGAAATGAGCACCGCGTATCGCGACGGACGCGCCGCGCGGAAAAAGCTTATCTCCGAACTGCAGCAGGATATGGCCGCCGCCGATGCCGGCGCGCCCTCACCGCAAGGCTTCTCACAGGATACCGACCGGCTGGCGCATCTCATCTCGCGCGATTCGTCGATTCGAGTCGCGTTCCTTGCGCTCGGCGGATGGGACACGCATGTGAGTGAAGGCGCGTCACAGGGACAGCTCGCAGCTCATCTGCGGCCGCTTGCCGAAGGGCTCGCAAGCTTCAAACAGGCGCTCGGCCCCGCCTATCAGGATACGACGATCCTGGTCATCTCGGAGTTCGGACGTACGATGCGCGAAAACGGAAACGCCGGCACCGATCACGGTCACGGAAACGTGATGTGGGTGATGGGCGGAAACGTAAGCGGCGCGAAAGTATATGGCAGATGGCCGGGACTTGGCTCCGGCGATCTGTACCAGGATCGCGATCTCGCCGTGACGACTGATTTTCGCGATCCCGCCGCCGCCGTACTCAGCTCGCAGATGGGTCTCACCGACGCGCAGATTGACCGCGTGTTTCCCGGCCGGCCGCGCGCCGGCAACACTATCGTGGGATTACTGAAGACTTAGCCGCACGTCCATGCTACTGCCAGATAGCGTAGCATGGCGGCAAATAATCGAATCTACGATCAGCACGGCTTCGACGCGCGTTTTGATTGGGGCCCTGACGGTGCGGTCGAACTCGGCAGCGAAGCCAAGGTTGTGATCGTTGTCGATGTCTTGTCGTTTTCGACCGCGGTCGATGTCGCGGTATCGCATGGTGCGCAGCTCTATCCGAGCCTGGCGGATGGTGGAGCGGCCGCTGCACTTGCGAACCGGATCGCTGGTATTGCAACGGTGCCCCGGCGCCTGGTTAATAGCGCAAATCCCTTTTCATTGTCGCCTCAAACGATGAACGGGGCGAGTGCGGGCATGAAGATCGTGGTCGCGTCGCCCAACGGCGCGCGAGTCGCATTGGCCGCGGGCAAAACGCCGGCCACCGTTCTTGCCGGATGCATCCGCAACGCGATCGCCGTCGCTGAAGCCGCGCTTCGGATCGGCGGCCCGATTGCCATTATCGCCGCCGGCGAGCGATGGCGCGCGACCGGCGCAATCCGTCCCGCTTTTGAGGATCTCGTCGGCGCGGGTGCAATAATCGACGCACTCGGTTCAATCACCATGTCGCCCGAAGCGCGCGCGGCGCTTGGTGCATTTCACGCGGTTGAAAACAATTTGCCGGACGCCATTGCCACATGCGCATCGGGACGCGAACTGATCGCCAGTGGCTTCCCGCAGGATGTCGAGTACGCCGCCGCACGTGACGTGAGTCGATCGGTCCCGGTACTGCGCGCCGGTGCCTTCTTCGCGCAGCCGTAGACGCGGATAGATCAATCTTGCGGCAGCGAGAAACTCCTGCCGTCAGTATGCCCCAGCGAGACTTTCGCCAGATCGATGCGATCAACGCAGCGCGCGTTGACGGAGATCTTGTCCGGCTGCGATCGCGGTTTGCGCAGCACCGCGACTCCGCACACGGGACAGAAGTAATGCCGCGCCGCTCGCGTGCCCCAGACATATGTCGAGAGCGATTCCCACGGCGTCAGCATCTTGAGCTGCGATGGCTCGATCATCCAATGCAGGTAGCCGGCTTTGGAGCAGATCGAGCAATTGCAGTCGGAGATCCGATCGAGCACGCCAGTCACTTCGAATCTGACCCGGCCACAGTGGCATCCGCCGCTATAGGTTTGCATTGCCGGTACGCTCCTTGGCCGTGATACGCGCGCGGGCCCTCCGTCGTAAACGGAAGGCCCGCGAAGCTCACATCCAGTAATTGATCAGCGCTGTTCCTGCTGCAGCTTCGCGTCTTCCGCCCGCAGTTTTGCGAGTTTCTGGTCAGTGGGAATCAGATCGCGGTCTATCTTCTTCGAGGCAAGCTGAGAGCTGTGCTGGCTTGGCAATTCGCCATCAATTTTTTCCAGTGCTTCCTTGGCAAGCCGCCGCACCATCGGGCTCTTATCTTCATCAGCGGTCTTGATCAGAATCGGCGTCGCTTTGTCACTGCCAATCTCGCCGAGCGCGAACACTGCCGTGCCGCGCGCCTGGTCGTCAGTCTGCTCCTCCAGATACTGCATCACCGGCAGCACACCCTTGAAGTCGCCAATGCGGCCGAGAGCGGCCACCGCGTGCAGCTTGACCGCGGGTTCCGTCTGGCGCAGGAACAAAAGCTGCCCCATCGGATCAACCGCCTCGTTAGCTTCGCGCGATCCCAGGATATCGATCGCTTTCATCTTCACACGGATGTCGGGGTCGCTCATGCTTTGAATCAGGATGCGATTGACTTCGGGATCGTCGAGATTGCGCAACTTGTTCAATTCGCCTACCCGCACATTGGGATCGGCGTCCTTGAGCCCGAGCTTCACGTCCTTGATAATCTTGAAAGCCGACTCCTTCTGCGCGCGGGTAGCAACATCGTCAACACCGGCTTTCATCATTCCTTGGTGCATCATTGGACTGTTGGTAATGGCGCTTCCCAAGCCTTCACCACCGACCTCGTCCTGAGCGCGGGCAGCGAAAGGAACGAGCAGAAAAGCACAAATCGCAACAACCCAGAATACAATTCGGCCTTTCGACATTTCAGGAGTCCTCCGCGATCGGCCAGAATTATCGGTCACCATGGATCGTAATGCAAGCAATGACGGCGCAGAATGGCGCGTCGCACCAGCGGGCGCACACAAGCGTGGTTTGGCATTAATAGCACTCGTGTGCGCCGCCGCGCTGCTCGCAACCGCCGCGTCCGCGGCGCGCCCGGCACGCAGGCATCCCACTCCCGTGCCGACTCCTCAGGCGCTGCCGGCAGATATCAAAGTGCCGCAGTACGAAGCTGGGGCGATGCCCTTTCATGACGGCGAAAAGCTGGTCTATCAGGCTTCGTGGATCGGAATTCTCGCGGCGCGCGCGCGATTCACACTCCATCGCGACAAGCATGACCCCTCGATGTGGACCGCGGAGGCGTGGGTCGAAACCACGGCAGTGGTCGACGTGCTGTTTCGGATGCGCGATTACATGCGCGAGAGCTTTGCGGCTGATTCGCTTGAGACCAACGAAATCTATCAGCGCCAATCCGAGAATCGCCGCTTTGACGAATACACGATAAGCTTCGACCGGGAAAAGGATCTGGTTGTGTCGAAGAAAAAAAATCACAAAGGCGTGCTGACCCGCGAATTTATCGCGAGCAATCCGTGGGGCCCGATTTCTGGTGCGATGATGGCGCTGACCCAGGCGCTGACTCCCGGCTCCGATTATCGGTACGACGTGTTCAGCGGCACCAATCGCTACGTGTTCAGCTTCAAGGTCGATGACCGCGAGCGGATTCGCACCCCGATGGGGGTGTTCGACGCGCTCAAGATCACGCCCGGCGTAGTCTATCTGTCGAATGGAAAGCTCCGCAGCGAAGCAAGCGAAACCACGATTTGGGTAAGCGCCGACAAACGTCGTCTTCCGCTTCGGATGGAAGCGTCGGCGTTTATCGGCACCGTAACCGCGGATCTGGTGGAGGTTGATGGTAGCGACTCGATCGCAAGCCGTTAACGGCCTCGCAATCGATCGAGGATTATCGCGCCGGCCGCTCGAACCGACAGATGATTGTAGTCATCGGCGCCGGAAATTGCGTCGAGCAGGATATCGGCGCGCTCGGCGACCTCGGGCGCAAGCCCGAAGCCGGTGCCCAGCAGGACCATTGCCGGCGGCGCATCGCCTCGCGCAAGGCGCGCACGCAAATCCGCGAACTTGACTGCGCCGCAGTTGCGGGCCGAGGTATGCACCAGAATCGGTACGGCGCCCGAGATCTTTTCCGCCTCGTTGCGCGCATCGTCGAGCGTCGCCACGACCCTGATCAGCTCCAGTGCCTCGCGGCGGCGCGAATCGAACGATCGTCCGAAATCAAAACGCCAATGCTCGATCACGTCGGCAGCGAACTCGCGCTGCGAGGGGACCGGATGCACGACAAAAAATGCGCGAACGCCATAGGTGCGCGATGAGCGCGCGAGATCGTGAAGGTCGAGACTGGTTATCGCAGAGGTGACAATCCCGCCGTTGCGGTTGACGACCGGATGATGCAGCAGCGCCAGAAAAAGATCGGACACGTCAGGACTTGCGTTCCGCCAGATCTGGCCGGCGATGCGCGGTCCGCTCTCTGGCCTGCGCTTCCCGCCACTTCTGAATTCGCGCGTGATTGCCCGATAGAAGCACTTCAGGCACCCGCATCCCGCGAAATTCCTCGGGCCGCGTGTACTGCGGATATTCCAGGCTGCCGGAGCCGAATGACTCTTCGTTTAATGAGTCGGGATTTCCGAGCACGCCCGGAATCAGCCGTCCGACCGTCTCGATTATCACCATCGCGGCGATTTCTCCTCCACTCAAAACATAATCTCCAATCGATAACTCCTGGTCGACCAGCGATCGCACCCTCTCGTCAATTCCCTCGTAGCGACCCGCGATGAGCATCAGCGGAGCGCCGCGATTTGCGAATTCGCGCGCCATCGATTGGTTCATGACCTCGCCTTGCGGAGTCAGCAGAATTTTCCTGATGCCGGGATTTGCCGATGCGACAGTTTCGATCGCGGCCGCCAGTGGTTCCACCCGCATCACCATCCCGCTGCCCCCGCCGTAAGGCGTATCGTCTACCTGCTTGTAATTCCCGAGGCCAAACGGGCGCAAAGGATGTGTCCGGATAGTGATTTTTGCTTGTTCGAGCGCCCGCCCGATAATGCCGCCGCGAAACGTGGATTCGAACATTTCGGGAAATAGCGTTATGACGTGAAACTCCATAAGTCCTGCGCCAAATCTATTCCCGGCGTCATCCTTCCACCAGACTCGTTTTAGCAACAAGGCCTGACGTGCTTCGCCTGATAGATGGGTATAAGCCGCGCCGCGCGCACGCCCGGGCTCGACCACACTCGACCGCGTTCAACCACACTCTTGCAGGCACAGTTTTTCGGATGCTACTTAGCTCAAAACCGGAGGAACGGATGAAGCCAACCAGCATGCCCTTCGCGGTCTCGGCCGCTCTCGCTCTGGCGATCGCGCTCGCGATCGCGCCCGTGACCGCACGCGCTCAGAAGAGCTCCGCGAACGATGCCGCCATCACCGCCGCCGCGCAGAAAATCTACAAGGCAATCGCCGATGACGACGCCGATGCCGCCCGCGCGCTAGTGGTCAAAAAGTACGCTAAAAAAGTTACCAAAGAGAGCATGCGTCCCACCCAGACCGGGCCGAAGCTTGGCGTCGCATTCGATGGCAATGTCAAAATTCTTCGTTCAACCGACAAAGATGCCGTCGTGCAGGCCACGATGTTCACGCCGCCGAGCGATGTCCCCAAAGGCGAGGCCGACAAACTCGACGTCTACCTGGTCAATCAAAACGGCACCTGGCTAGCCGATGCTCCGGACCACAAGCAGGCAGGAACCGACGCGACGATGGATGGCGGATGGTACCACTCGGGCGCGTTCACCTGGTGCCCGAACCGGGGACTTGAGTACGTGGGCAGCCACTTCAGCAACAAGCTGAATTGCCGCGCAACCGCCGTCTGCCGATAGGACCGCGGCCTCTAGCGCCTGGCCGGAACGATCGGCAGCGTCAGATACGACGCGAACGCGCGATCATGCATCACGGTTTGCATCGCGCTGGCAAGTTCAGCGTCCGTGAACAGATCGTGACCCGTGTTCGGATTGCGATCGAACCGTGGAAAGTTCGAGCTTGAGATTTCGAGTCGAATCCGATGGCCGGCCTTGAATACGTTCGACGTGTTCCACATGTCGATCTTGAATTCTGCGACTTTGCCCGGCGTAAGCATCCGCGCGCTAGATTGTGACTCGCGAAAGCGAGCGCGCAAGATGCCGTCGGTCAGATTTCGCGCAAATCCGCATGGGCCCACATCGACCAGTTTGGCCGTGAAATCAGTGTCCGGCGCTGACGATGAGGCGTAAAGCGTAAGCTCAATCCGGCCGGTCACTTCCGTGTCTTGCGCAAGCGGCTCGGTCGAATAGACCAGCACATCCGAGCGCGACTCTATACCGGCCTGATCGAACGCGCCGCCGGACAGTGCGGCCGGATAGCAGCAAAGCCCGCCGCCATTGGTTGGCACTGGATCGAGCGGATTGAAGAGATAGGCGTCCGACGGCTCATCGGCCGGCGGTTCGAGAGAGAGCGCGCCATCGCCGCCCGCGGAATTCGCCCGCCCGCGGCTGTGCAGGTAGTAGCGGCGCACCTCGGTGCCGGGAATCGGCCATTCTCTTTCCTCACGCCACTGATTGATCCCCATCACAAACAAGCGCACGGCGGGATCGTTGGGAAACTCCCTGCCCTTCAAGTGATGGTCGAAAAATCTGAGTTGCTGGCCGTCGATATCCGCGGAAACCGCTCCGGTCTGGTAGCCGAAATCGACCGACCCGACCAGGTTTGCGAATGGGACCGCGTGATTCCAGGGACCAACTACCAGCCGCTGCCCCGCCCGCGCGGCATTGCTCGCGCCATGCGATCGCATCCCAAGATAGTTTCGAATCGCGCCGCCCTGAAAGATGTCGTACCAGCCGGAGATATTGAACGCGGGCACGCCGATTTTCGCGTGACTTTCCTCAATGCACAGCGAACGCCAGTAGCTATCGTAGCTTGGATGCCGCAGCCAATCGAAAAAGTACGGCGCGCCGTGCTGGAACATCGGAAATTCCAACAGCGGCAGATGCGTCATCGTCGAGAGCATCCTGTCGATCGATCCGATGGTGGCGGCAAGCTCCGCCGACACTGCGGGATTTTTCTCACGCTCGCGCAACAGGCGCGCCGGCGCCAGCGCTCCCATCGTCCACGAAACGTTGAAGAACAGCGCAAAGGCGCCGCCCTGGTACGTCCATCCGTCGTGATAATCGCTTGCAGTTATCGACGGCGCCATCGCCTTGAGCGAAGGCGGCGCGGCGGTCGCGGCCAGCCACTGAGTCACTCCCATATAGGAGGCGCCATAAGTGCCGACTTTGCCGTCCGACCACGGCTGCCGCGCGGCCCACTCGATAGTGTCGTAACCGTCGCGAGCCTCATCGGTAAAGCAGTTGAAAACGCCCTCGGAGGCAAACCGGCCGCGGCAATCCTGCACCATCACGTTGTAGCCGGCTTCGGCGGCGCGAATCGCGTCCAGGGTCATCGCGAACACCATCGGCAGCGCCTTGTTGTAGGGCGTTCGACTGAGCAGAACCGGCAGCTTTTCTGATCCTTCGGGGCGATAGAGATCTGCGCGCAGCACCACGCCGTCACGCATCGGGACCGGGATATTCCTTTCAACAATAACGCGCGCCATCGGCAACTCACCTCACGATCGCGCTTCTAACGCGCGCGGCGCGCGATGCGCAAGCGCGCGAGTCTGACTCGCGCGAGCATCACAGGAAGATTCATCGACTATCGATATACGAGGGCAACCGGCTCAGACACCCGATGTGGTAACATCCGCGCCGATTATGATCAAAAAATTGCGCGCGGCGCTTTTTGCCGCGGTCATATTCGTTCTGCTCATCGGTGTGGCCTACGCCGCCCAGACTGGACTGCTCAAGCTCGACATTCTGGGCGACATCGGCGCGGGCGCGGAGAACGCGGCACAGGTTATCGCGCCCGACGGCAAAGTCGCGGGAGAAGTGCGGCCCGGCGCCACCATCGCGCTTGCGCCTGGCGTCTACAAGCTTGTCATCCATGCGGTTGGCGCAACGATCACGAAAAACAACGTCATAGTCGAAGCGGGACGGACGCATACGGTGCTGATCACGAATCTCGCGGTGCTGCAGGTCGCCGTAACCGACCGGGACGGCAAAGATCCTGGCTTCGGCGTGACCGTCACTTCAACCGATCCGCCGCACTCCCAGGTCGCGAGCTTTCTTTCCGGCGAGAAATATCTTTTCGCGCCGCAGATGGTTGACGTTCATGTGGACGCGCCGCCGCAGGGCTATGACTGGCATGCGGTTGTGCTCAAGCCAGGCGAGCGCGCACGGCTGACACTAGGCGAAATCGTGCCGGCGGACTTGACGGTCCAGACCACGCTTCAGAAGCTGCCGATCGACAACTCGACTCGGGTGATTATCATGCGGGCAGGCACTCAAAGCCGCGTCGCCGAGAGTGCGCCCGGCCCATCGCATCACTTCACCCTCAATCCGGGCGACTATGACGCCTATATCGAGAACGATTCGGGAAAGGGCAAGCCGACCGCGATGGCAACTGGAATCCATCTCGGGTCCGGGGCCAAGGTGGAGAAAACCGTTCCACTCGACTAAAGATGAAATTTCATCGCTCCCACGCGCCAAACCCAGAAGGCGGAGGCGAGAAAAGAGAGAATAGATGGCAACTGAACGACAGCGCGAAATCAGACGGCGGCGCAAACGCAAGGAAACCCGGCTCAAGGAGAGAATTCGCGAAGCTCGCAAGCAGGCGAAGAAGAAACGCTAAGCGCGGGCAGCCGGCTCCTGCTTGCGCGAATCTGGATTGACCAAAGGAGCATTTGCGATGGCTTACGAAACTCTTCTCTACGAGGTCGCCGACGAAATCGCGACCGTGACCCTCAACCGTCCCGCCAAAATGAACGCGTACACCGACCAGATGGGAATCGAAATCGCCGACGTGATGCTGCGCGCCGATGCCGACGATTCCGCCCGCGTGGTGATCATGACTGGAGCCGGCGATCGCGCGTTTTGCGCCGGCGCCGACATGTCGATGTTTGCGTCGAATATCAAGGCGCGCGATCAGGGCTCACAACAGGGTGAGGCCCGCCGCCGCGGCGGAATCTCGCTGCCGATGATCATGCGCGGACTCTCCAAGCCGACTATCGCGGCGATCAATGGCTACGCGCTCGGCGTCGGATGCACCATTCCGCTCCTGTTCGACGTCCGAATCGCCTCTGATAACGCGAAGATGGGAGTGATTTTTCCGCGCGTCGGCCTGATGAGCGAGCTCGGATCGAGCTATCTGATGCCGCGCCTGATCGGACTGTCGCGCACCACAGAGATGATGCTGACGGGGCGGCAATACGGCGCTGAAGAGTGCCTCAAGATGGGGCTCGTAAGCCAGGTCGTGCCGCAGGCCGAGCTCACCAAAAAATCACGCGAGTTGGCCGGCGAGATGCTCTCCTGCTCGCCGTTCTCGCTTGCGATGACGCGGCGCGCGCTCTATCAGGGGCTCGACGGCACTCTGGAAACCGCGATGCAGTTCGAAGGCTTCGCTCTGGAGAAGTGCTACGTCTCCGCCGAGCACAAGGAATACGTCAGCGCGTTCATGGAGAAACGCAAACCGGATTTTCGCAAGTTGAAAAAATGACGGCGCGCGGACGAATTTGCCCTATCTCCGCAGGCTTGACGATGGCGCGGCAGGCCAGTAGATTGCGATTTGTTACTTAGTTAGTCTGATTAATCATAAATATACCGGCAATGCGGGGTCCTCGGCTTCTGGTATGTATAATCGCGCAGCGGCCGGCGAAATTTGAAAGGCAGGTAAAGGACAATGGCACTTCACATCGGCAGCGTCGCACCCGATTTCACGCAGGAGTCGACCGAAGGAACCATAAAGTTCCACGACTGGGTCGGCAACCACTGGGCGGTTTTGTTTTCCCATCCCAAGGACTTCACCCCGGTTTGCACTACTGAACTTGGCCGAGTGGCGGCGCTCAAGCGCGAATTCGAGAAGCGCGATTGCAAGGTGCTGGCGGTCAGCGTGGACGATGTCAACTCGCACAAAGGATGGATCGGCGACATCGAGGATACCCAGAAGGTCAAGATGAACTTTCCGATCCTGGGCGACCCGGACAAGAAAGTCGCGAAGCTCTACGACATGATTCATCCCGAGTGGAACGACACGCTCACGGTGCGTTCGGTCTTCGTGATTGACAATAACAAGAAGGTCCGCCTCATCATCACCTATCCGGCGAGCACGGGACGCAACTTCGATGAGATTCTGCGCGCAATCGATTCGCTGCAGCTTACCGACAAGTTTTCAGTTTCCACGCCGGTCGACTGGAAGCATGGTGAAGACGTGATTGTCGCGCCGTCGATCAAGGATCCAGCGGTTCTGAAAGAGAAATTCCCAAAGGGAATAAGAGAGCAGCGGCCCTACCTCCGCTACACCGCCGATCCCTCGAAGTAACGGACGCTGACGCTCAATAACGAGGCGATGAAGCCCGGCCTGTGCAGTCAGGCCGGGCTTTTGATTGACTAATCTCCGCCGGGGCAGCTAGAGAAGCAGCAATGCGTCGGATCGGTCGCTGTTTTGCGACCGTTAGGGTGCAAACTGATCCAGCAGCAGATTGATGTCCGGAGTCCCCAGCCCTGAGGCCCGATCGTAACCGGGGACCGCCTTAAATCCCGCCACGCCATGGAAGTTGTTCTTGCCGACCGTGATGTCATGCAGGCCGGTTCCGCCCGCAGTCTCGATTGAATAGAGCGTCGTGTTTGGACTGCCGATTCTCGCGACGCCCTCCTTCTGTGCTGCGAGCGTAATTATTCCTGCCCAGTACGGGGCACCCATGCTGGTCCCACCGATGCAGCAATAAATGCCCGGAATGCCGTCGGTGTCGTAGCCAAAGAAAAACCCCGGCGCAACGGGTGATGCCGCAAACGACACGTCGGGAACCGTTCGCTTATGGACGCGGCGCAGAAATCCAGCCTGGAATGACGGCTTGGCGAAGACTTTGCTGTTACCACCGCCGCCCGCGCCAACTTTTTTCTCGTTCCAAACTGCTTCGGTCGTGTAGCTATCCACCACTGGGAATTGCGTACCGCCAACGCCGGTTGCGAAAGGATCCGCCGCGAGTTCATTCACCCCTGCGCTTGATCCAACGACGCAGGCTCTCTTCTTCTTGTTCAGAACTAATGCCGCCGCACCCTCGTCGCCTGCGGCCACTGTCACCGCCTGCCCCTGGGAGGCTGCCTGCGCCATGAGATCATTTATCGCACCGCGGTAAAAACTCTTCGCTACGCCGCAGAACGAAAAGCTGATGCTGATTACTCCGCACGTGTTTTTGTCTACCGCCAAAATCGCGGCGTCGAGCAGCCCGCTGCCGCTGCTCGTATCGTTCTCGTTACCGATATACGCGTATATCGGCGCGCCCGGCGCGGCGGCATGAGAATACTCTACGTCCAGCAGTGCCTCGATCTCGTCCTCGCCGGTGTAGCCGGGATCGGTGGTGGCGTACAACTCGGTCGGAACGATCGGCTCGACTTGGAATTGGCCATCGAAAGCGTCGACGTCTGGCAAGGGGAAGTCTGAGTCCTCAATCACCGCGATACAATCCGCGCCGCTGCCGTCATTGCTGGAATCGGTCGGCGGCGCCTGGTCATAAAAGCTGTATATGTCGCTGGGTCCAAAAGCCGTGGAAGTACCTATGGTCGTGTCCGGGACCGGATGAAGCTGCTCACTTTTCAGGTTCGGATGCGGCGTGATTGTATTCGACAACCCGCCGATCGCCTGGATTTTCGAGGCAAGCGACTGCGGTATCACCGGATCGTTCACGTTGGTGTAAAGCGTTCCCGTGTCATCGGTTCGAATCTTCACCCCAAAGGCGGTTTCCGCGCTTGCCGCAGAGCCGCTGAAATTCAGCATCCTGCGGTTCGCTCCGGTGGAACCAACGCTGAAGCCCTTGCTAGCAAGCCACGACGAGACCGCCGCGATGTCCGAATCAGTCGGACCAAACTGCGAGTTGAATTCGGCAGGCGTCAGCCACTGATGATACTGCGGTGACGATTTGTCCTGCTGGGCCGCGATGAGCTGCTCCAACTGCGCCTCATTACGCAGCTTAAACAGCACCCGCATCTCGAGCGTCCGCGTTTGGGAGATTTCAGGTCCACTCAAAAAATCCGTGGATTCGTTAGGATGATTGCCAACCAGGACAGAGGAGCTCTCGGCGTAGACGACCAATGAGCTGCCCATGATTGCGAGCACCCCAACGCCGACGATCACCGATTTGAGGAGAGGACCAATCTTCCAAGTCAGTCGCTGTCCGGCCCTTTGCAATTGCATATAATCGCCTTGTTAGTTGTATTTAGAAGAGATTAGACTCTACTTTATCACCTGTCACTGATTCATTGTTTCACAAATTAGTAAGACGATGCTTTGAAACATTGCCAGCTCTGGATTGCCGCTAAGGCAACCATCAGTCACTATTCTGCTCTCCATCGGCCTGCAAGACAACCGGTCAAATTTTGCAAGACTTTCCGTTGCGCGGGGCGTTGCGTACTCAGCGCATGAGCCCGGTCGGAGCTGATTCGACGGGCTTTTGCAGCTCCGCCATAAGCGCGCGCGCCTGCTGATTGTCGGGCTGAATCATCAGCGCCGTCCTACACTGCTGTATCGCGTCACGATCCTGGCCGAGCGCGCGCAAGTTTAGCGCCAGAGACAGCCGTAGCTCGGCGTCCCTCGGCCGCAGCATGATCGCATGGCGGTACGCGGCAACCGCGTCCTGATTGTCGTTGCGCCGCGCCAGAACATCACCATAAAGCGTCCACACCTGCGGATAATTCGGGGTGCGCAGGCTGAGCGTGCGCAGCAGATTTTCCGCATCCGCAAGTTCGCCATGGCGAACCGCGATCACCGCTCGAATGTACTCGCTTGCGGCCGCAGTTCGCGGATCGGCGGCGGCTTGCGCGAGCGCTGCCTCGGCGGCATCGCGATGCCCAGCCCGGTCCGCCACGTCCGCCAGTTCGAGATAGAACGTGGGCGGCAGCACGGATTTGAGCAACTTGAACGCGCGCGTCATCTCATCCCACGACTCGCCATACCGCCCTTCGATCGCATGCAATCGGCTGAGATTGTAAAGCGCGGCGCCATCGCCGGAATCGAGCCTCATAACGGTGCGGAATTCATCCTCCGCGCCGGTCAGATCGTGCTGGTTCTCCAGCACCATGCCGAGTCTCCCGTGGCACAGAGTTGAAGCCGGGTCTTCCTGGATGCACTTGGTGAATAGCCTGTATTCGTCGTGATAATAACCCTGGACTTCCCAGGCGCAGACTCCATATAGCGCGATAATCGTGATCGAAATCGCGATCGCGAGTTGGCGCGTTTCGCCGCCACGCGCGACAAATCCCGCGGCAATATCCGCCAAAATCAGTGTGAAGCCGGCCGATGCCATGTAGAGGTAGCGGTCCTGCACCAGCATCACCTTCATCAGCCCTCCAAGATTCATCACCGGCGCGATTTCGAGCAGAATCCACACGATCAGGAAGCAATAAAGCCGGCGGTGCGGATGGCGATGAACCAGCAGATAGACGGCACCGGCAAGCGCGGCAAATCCAATTAGCGGCAGGTAAAAAATCGGCGAGTCGGGCGTATTCGCGAACGTGAACGCATGCGCCGGCCCCGCCGTCCACGGCATTATCAGCAGGGTCGCATAATGGGCCAGCGCCGACGGGATCGATATCGCGACCTGGCCAAATGTTGCGTGATTGTTCCTCGAATTGCGGCTTATAAATCCCAGCACCGCAACCCGCACGCAAAGGTACACGGCTGCCAGAACGAAGTATGGCGCGGTCTTGCCGAGCGCGCGGATCGCGCGGCCGCTAAGCCCGCGAAACAACGGTTGATAATCCGGACCCGGCACATCCTCGATAATGAACACATACGCCAGCATTATCGCCGGCAGCATCACGGCTTCCTCGTGGCTCAGAAGCGCGGCCACGAACAGCACTATCGAGATCAAAAGCCGACGCTGCGGCGCCTGCGCCCGTGACGCAAACATCCAGACCGATCCGATGCCGAATGCCGCGAGCAGCGGAAAGGGGATCGCGCATGGCCACGCCGCCGCTTGCACGCCTGTCGGCATCACGCCAAACAGAGTCGCGCCGACAGTGGCGGTCCATCGGCTCCGAGTCAGGAATAACGCGAGCTGATAGAGGAAAAAAACCGCAGCCAGATGGACCAGCACAATTGACACGTGCCATCCGACCGGATTCAGGCCGAACAGGTGGTACTGAGTGCCGAGCCATACGTCCTGCAGCGGACGATAATAACTACTCTTGGGAAAGGCGCCGGCCGGTCTGAACCACCACACGTCGTGCCAAAACGATCTCCATATGAACGACCAGTCTCCAATCAGAGGATTGAGAATGATCATTTCATGGTCGTCGTACACGAACGCGTTGCCGAAGCATCGCAGATAGACGACGAGAGTAACTCCGAGCGCGATGGCGGGACCGATAATCGGCGAGTCGAAAATGGAAGCCTGCGCCGCCCTGCGCGCTGGATGCGCCGCAGCGGCGGTTTTCAGGCGTCGACCAGCGGCGCCGGGGACGTTAGTAGGCGCTTCGCGTTTTTTCGACTTCGCCAAAGCGGCAATAATCTTATGGATTTGATCGCGCTTGCGCGATTGGCGGCTTTGCTCGCACTCGGTCGGAGTCTGGCGGCAGCCTGTGGTGAAATAAGCACGGAATCACAATAGGCCGCCGGGTCTAAAGGCCGAAAAATCAACCACGACGCACATCGACAAAGATGGAATGATATTTCAGGCAGGAGCGCGATTGCTCGCCCTTGCGCCGAGCGGCAGATGTTCCAGAGCTGGTTTAGAAACCGACTTTTGCTGGTGCTGCTAAGCCTCGCCTGCGCAACCGGGTGCGGCACGATTCCGGATGTCTCCGCGCTGGTTCATTCAGCGCACGAATACAGGCGGCCGGAGTTCGCGGGCGCGCAAGGACCGCTGACCACTGAGCAGGGCCGCCTCATAATTGCCCACCTCAAAGCCAACAGCAAAGCGACCGACGTACTCGGACGGCATCTCGCTTTCGAACAGGCGGTAAGCGGCGCTCCGCTTATCACCGGCAACCGGGTGACTCTTCTGAAGAACGGCTATCGAACCTACGTCGCGATGCTCGAGGCGATCGATAACGCTCGCGACAGTATCAATCTGGAAACCTACATTATTACCGATGATGAAATCGGGCGGCAGTTCGCCGACGCGCTAATCAGGAAGCATCAGGAAGGCGTTCAGGTGAACCTTATCTATGACAGCTTTGGATCAATATCGATATCAGGTGCCTTCTTCGACCAGTTGCGTAAGGCGGGGATTCAGATTGTCCAGTTCAATCCGATAAACCCGTTCGTCGGGAATCTCAGGTGGTCCCCCGACCATCGCGACCATCGCAAGATTCTGGTGGTTGATGGAAAGATTGCATTTTGCGGCGGGATCAATATCTCCGGTGTTTACTCCAGTGGAATTATCCGCAAAAACGCGCCGCCGCCGCATACTGGCAGCCTTAATTACTGGCGCGACACTGACGTTGAGGTGGAAGGACCAGCGGTATCGCAGTTCCAGGAACTGTTTTTCGAGACTTGGTACAGCCAGGATGGGCCGCCGCTCGGAAAGCATGAATATTTTCCTCCGCTGCAGCGCAAAGGAAACGACATCGTTCGCGTTCTCGGCAGTGTTCCGGAGCAATTCAGCGTTATCTATGTGACCCTGATCTCGGCAATCAATAACGCCGAAACCAACGTTTACATAACCGACGCCTATTTCGCGCCCGACCAGCAGATGATTACGGCGCTTGAACATGCCGCCGAGCGCGGCGTCGACGTTCGGCTGCTGCTGCCGGAAAAAAGCGATGAACCGCTAATCGGCGCGGCAGCCCGATCGCACTACGCCGAGCTGCTGGCCGCCGGGGTCAAGATCTATGAATGGAGGGGCAAGGTGCTGCACGCCAAGACCGCTACGATCGACGGCGTCTGGTCGACGGTGGGATCCTCCAATCTCGATTGGTGGAGCATCGCGCGCGACAACGAGGTCAACGCGGTAATCCTGAGCACGCACTTCGGCGCGCAGATGAATTTGATGTTCTTCAACGATCTTGAAGAGTCGCTGCAAATTTTCGAGCCGCAATGGGACCATCGCCCGTGGCTTCATCGCGTTGAGGAATCGATCGCTGGAAGCATGCAGGAAGCTCTCTAGCAACGCGGCTTATGCTTTTCGCGGGACGAAGTACTGCACGCCTGGCCCGGCGCTATCGATCTCCCGCATCAGGTCCGCCAAATCGCCGGAATTTGCGATGAAGTCGATGTCCGAGCAATCCACCACCAAAAGGGGCGCCTCGTCATAGTAGAAAAAGAAGTCCCGATACGCCGATGACACCCGCTCCAGGTACGAATAGCTGATGTAGCGCTCAAAATCGCGATTTCGCTTGCGCAGCCGCTCGGCCAGCACCTCAATCCGGGCGCGCATATAGACCACCAGGTCCGGCTTGGCCATCTGCGCATCCAGCAGCTTGTAGACACCCTCGTAGAGCTTGAGCTCGTCAGCGGAAAGATTAAGGCTTGCGAAAATCCGGTCCTTCGCAAACACGTAGTCGGCGATGGTCGCCTGCGCGAAAAGGTCGCGCTGCAGAAGCTCGCGCTGCTGATTGTAGCGGGTGAGCAGAAAGTAGAGCTGAGCGGGAAAAGCGTACTTTTCGGGTTCTTCGTAGAAACGGGGCAGAAAAGGATTGCTGTCCGCGTCCTCAAGCAACAGCCGCGCGCCGCGCTGTTTCGCGAGCGCCTGCGCGAGACTGGTCTTGCCAACGCCGATTGGTCCTTCGATCGCGATATAGCTCCGCTGCGCCCTCGCCGCCGCTATCTGTGCGCCGGGTTCCCGGCCTAATCGCGAAGCCAGGGCTTAGCCTCGATGATGCCGCTTTTGCTTTTTCGCTTCGTCGCGAAGCTTCTTCACCTCGGCATCGGGAGCGCCGCCGCGCTCCTCAAGATCCGCGGCGGTATCATAGTCGGGCGGACTGCGCCGCAGATAGACCTGCGCGAGCTCCAGGTTGGCGGTCTTGTTATCCGGATCGAAGGTCAGAACGTCGTTCAGGAGTCGGAAGGTCGCGTCCGGAGTTCCCGCTGAATTGGCAGCCTCGTTCGCCGAGTGCAACACCGCATCCGAAGCCGGATCGAGGCTGTGCTTGTTCTGCGCCTCAGCCAAAAGGATATAACCGCGAACCGCCTGGTCGTAGGTTTTCACCGCGTCGGCATACTGCTTGTTCTTTACCTGATCATCTCCTTGCGCGGCGACCAGCGGCAGCGCCTGCGCAAGCACCACCGTCACTTTGTCACGAAGGGCGGTGCTGTGGGTCGCAAGCAGAGCGTCCTTGAGCGACGCCATCCCGCCTGCGGTATCGCCCGACTTGATCTGGCCAAGCGCATTGTTGGCGTTATCGACTATCTGTTGAATCGCGCGATACATCCGCGCCTTCTGCATCAGCTTCTGGTCGGTCGGGTCGAGCGCCGACGCCTGCATGTAATCGTGTCCGGCGTCATCCATATGACCGGTCACTTCGTCGAGCTGTGCGAGAAGCTTCCACGCGTCAAGATTTTTGGGATCGAGCTGAACCGCCTGATGAAGTTCGCCGCGCGCCTCGTCGAACATTTTCACCCGGTCCTCGGGCGACGATTTGAGCGCCTTTTTGGCGGTGTCGTTGGCCTGGAAGACCAGCTTTTCCGATTTGGACTGGCATCCGCTAACCGCCAGCATCAGCAGCAAACCCGGGATTACGAACGCGCCTGCGATGGCTCTTCGCATCGACGTACTTCCTTTTTCTGTGGGACCCGACGTTGGGTACGGATAGGTTTTCAGGCAACCAGACCGAATTGTCAAGGAAAAAGCTGCAAAATCACGGCGGGGAATCGCGAACTGACGGGAACCGAATGCGCGCGCACCGCCGCTTCAGTCCGCGGGCATCGGCAGCGGAAACTTTACCCGCTCGGTCGCCACGCTCAAAAGCTCTACCGCTGCACCGCGGCTTGCGAAGGCCTCTATAATCCGTTCGACCAGCCACTCGGGTGACGAGGCGCTGGCGGTCAGGCCGAGAGCGCGCACTCCGCCGAGCATCTCGGATTCCACGTCGGCCAGAGAATCGACCAGGAATGCGCGCGCGCCACGCTGGCGGGCGACCTCGACCAGACGGTTCGCATTCGAGCTCTGCTTGGAGCCGACCACCAGCACCGCATCGCTGACCGCGACCAGCTCCTTGACCGCGTTCTGGCGATTTTGCGTCGCATAGCAGATATCGTCGGTCTTCGGCGTCAGCATCGCGGGGAACCGTTCTTTGAGCGTGTCCATTATCTCTCTGGTATCGTCGACGCTTAAAGTGGTCTGCGTCACGGCAGCACATCGCGTGGGATCGCTGATTTCAATCGCGCGCGCCTCCTCCACCGATCCAACCAGCACCACCTTGCCGGGCGCCACTCCGAGCGTGCCCTTCACTTCCTCGTGCCCCTGATGGCCCACCAGCACGACCGTACGACCCTCGTGCGCGTATTTCTCCACTTCGGAATGGACCTTGGTAACCAACGGGCAGGTTGCATCGATAACCCGCAGGCCGCGGACGTGCGCCCGCTCCCATTCGCTAGGCGCCACCCCATGCGCGCTGAAGATCACGCGCTGACCCTCGGGCACTTCGTCCAAGTTTTCGACGAAAACCGCGCCTTCGCTTTCGAGCGCCTCAAGTACAAAGCGGTTGTGAACAATCTGATGGCGGACGTATAGCGGACGGCCATACGCGCGCAGCGCATTGCGCACGCCCTCAACCGCGCGATCGACGCCCGCGCAGAAGCCGCGCGGCTCGGCGAGAATAATCTTTTCGACGGAGGTTTCGCCTAGCGACATTGATCGAGAGTTATCCAATCCTGTCCGCCCGGTCAATCAGCGTTGATGCTCAGCCCAGCGGATGCGAAGTTTGGCAACCGATCCAGACCTCGCCGCCTTCAAAATGTTCCTTCTTCCAAATCGGCACCACTTCCTTAATCCGATCGATAGCGAAGCGGCATGCCTCGAACGCCTCCGCGCGATGCACCGCCGAGACCGCGATCGCGACCGAAGTCTCGCCGATCTCGACCACGCCGATACGATGCGCAATCGCGATTTTCACGATGCGCGAGCGTTCACCCGCCTCGCGCGCGAGCCTTCGCATCTCCAACACGGCCATCGGCTCGTACGCCTCATATTCCAGCCGGATAACCCGGCGTCCCGCGTTCTCGCTCCGCGTGGTGCCGACGAACGTCACGACCGCGCCGGCCGCCGGATCGGCGACCGCGCGCTCCAGCGTCGCAGCATCGATCGGCTCGCGCCCGATCGTGACGGCGCCGATCCATCGCGCATCGATCTGCGGGGCGCCGCCGCTTACCGGCGGAATGAACGCGATTTCATCTCCCGCGCGAGGGCGAAAATTGGCGTCCACGTATTCCTGATTGACGGCGAAGCCAACCGAATCGTGATGACCCGCAAGCGCCGGAAACTCGCGCACCAGCGCACGCCAGACTTCCGAGACCGTGGCGCCATCAGGGAAGTCGCGCGTTACCTCCGCAACCCGAGCGCGCTCGCGCAGAGTCGCGAACAGCTTGATATTCAGCCGGTTCATCGCGCGAGCAGTCCCGCGATATGCCCGATCTCGGGCAGAATTAGTTTTTCCATCGCAAGCCTGCACGCCGCCGTCGAACCGGGCAGCGCAGCGATAAACCTGCCGTCTGAGACGCCCGCGATCGCGCGCGAGAGCATTGCCGCCGCGCCAATCTCATTGAACGACAGCATCCGGAAAATCTCGCCGAAGCCGTCGAACTTCTTTTCGAGCAGCGGCTCAACTGCCTCAATTGTTACGTCGCGCCGGGCAATCCCCGTTCCTCCGGTTATCACGACCGCGTCCAGATTCGGCAAATTTTCGGTCACCGCGGCCGCTATCCGCTCGGCCGTATCAGGAACAATCTCGTGCCGCACCACCTGATGGCCCGCGCGCTCGAACAGTTCGCGAATCAACGCGCCGCTTGAGTCGGTCTCGGCGGTGCGCGTATCGCTCGCGGTGATTATACCGACGCGCAGACCTTTGCGGTCATTCTCATGATGGTGATCCTTCTCGTGTTTGCGCTCATGGTCATGATGATGGTCATGCGGAGGCATCAGGGCTGATTATAGTCGGCGCGAAAGCGCGTCTGAAGCGCCGTCATTCGAGGGAAAGATCGACTCGCGCCGTGTTCGTAGGCGAGCCGCCGGCGTGCTCGCTTGCGCTATCCGCGTCGACCTTGGATGCGGTCAAAAACAGCCTGGCCGGATCGACCTTGCCGCTTAAGTATTTGCGCACCGCGGCCGCGCGCGCATCCGCCAGCGCGTGCATCGCGCCCGCGCCGGTGTCGACGCTCGCGAGCATCAGGCTTTTCATCTGGGCAGGCGGCAGCGACTTATCGAGACCGAGAAAATCGCTGGGCTTCTTGATTTTCGCGGCGCTGTAGGCGCGCTTCAGATACTTGTCGTACTCGGCGGGCGTGAGTTGCACAGATTCGAGTCCGTTTGGCGAACCGCCGGTGCTCTTGAGCTTTTGAATCCTGATCTGGCGCATCAGAGTCGCCTCGCGCAAACCGTCGCGATCCACCGCCGGATCGGCACGCCCAGTGATGTTCAGCTTGAGCGAAGGCCGCGCCGCGAGCGCCGCGGCGACTGCGTCCAGGCGCGATTTCGACTCCGGCGTCAATTCCGATTCGCCTGGCGCAAACGCGACGAAGGAGAGATCCTGCTTGCCACCGCCAAGCGTGCTACCGATAAATCTGAGCGGCGAGGTTGCCGCCTTAACGATCACGTTCATGAACGCATGCAGAATAACCGCGCCCATCGAAAACTTCGGATCGTTCAGCGAGCCCGAGATCGGCACATCAAGGTCGATCTCGCCGCGCGGATTCTTTAGCACCGCGACCGCGAGCCTGATCGGCAGGTTGGTCGCGGTTGAGTTCTCGACCTTGTCGCCGAACGTCAATTGATCGATGAAAATATGGTTGTCGGCGGTCAGATTACCCTGGTCAAGCAGATAACTGACGTTGACCGTCAGTGTACCGCGTTCAATCGGGTAGCCGGTATAGCGCGTCGAATACGCCGACAGCCCGCTCAACTCGATTCCGTCGGCCTTCGCCTTCAAGTTCACGTATGCCATCGGCGCGAGCGGATTTACCGAACCGCTTATGGCAACTGGCGCGCTGCCATTTACCTGCGCGGCAAGCTCGACCGGCGCCGGCGACGACGCTTGGGTGCCGAAAGCGCCAACTTTGCCTTTGATATCGGTCAGATTAGCCGTGTAGTTCGGCTGGATGAAGTTGTCAGTATAATTCACCCTGCCGCCCGCGAGCGTGACTCGCCCAATGGATATATCGGCATTGAGCTTGTGGCCCGGAGCCGAAGGTTGCGGCGCATTCGGCTGCGGCGCGGCATTAGGATGCGCCTCGACCAGCGAGGTTGGCGCGGCGTTTGCGCTCCTCATCACATCCTTCAAGTTGAGCTTGCCGTCGCGATTGAGGATGATCCGCGAATAAAAATTAGTAAGCGATATTGCGCCGATTCGTACTCGCGGCGCGCCGCCGCCCGCGTCGGCATCGATTCGACTTACGGTGAATGCGCGCCACCTCAGGAAATCCTGCCCGGTCAGCTTGTCGAGAATCGACAGATCGCCGACCGACGCGTCGCCACGGTAGTTTACCCGCATCTCGCCGCGGCGCTGAGCGAGCGTCACCGCGCCATTCATCGTCAGCCTCGCACTCTTGATCACCGCGTTCATGTAATTTGCGGCCAATGCGCCGGCGGGCGAGAGGTCGAGACGATCGGTGCTGACGCGCAGACGCGCGTTAAGCGGCGCGGCGGCAATATCGCCGGAAATTTTGAACGATCCCCTGCGATTAACTGTTCCGCTGATATTCGCGCCGAAAGGTTTCGCCAGATCGCTGCTCAGACCGCTCAAATTGATGTTGAGCGGCGCGACCTCGAGCACCGCGGAGGACGGCGCGGCAGCATCCTCGATTCGCGCCGCGCTGTTGTCGAGCGCTATTCGTGCGATTGTGAATTGCCATGGCTTTTGCGCCGCGGGCGCAGACGCATGCGGCGCTTCGCCGCCGCTTTTGCGTGCAATCCGGCGCGGCGGAGCTCGGCCGTGATGTCGCCGTGCCTGTTCGCTTGAGCGCGACGCGCTTGTCGGCGCCGGTTGCGCAAGCATCGAAACCAGATTCAATTTTCCGTCGCGTTCGCGACGCACGAGCACGCGGATCGCGTTGGAACGTACTTCGCTGATAGTCGCGCTATGCGAAGAGAGATCAGCCTTCGCAATCGAGACGGCAAGCTTGGTCCATCCGAGCGGCTTCTGCCCGTCCGGGGTTGCGAGCACGAAATCATCGATAGCTATCCCCGCCTGATTGGCATGCACGTCGAATTTGCCGGGTGCAAAATCGGTCTCAACCGCGCCGTCGACCGAGAGCTTGCCGCCGGCAATTTTGGCCCGCATCGCGGCAGCCGCAAAGTCATCCAGCGCCGCCAGATCGATCCGATCGGCCGAAACTCGCGTCGTGATCTTCCGACCCGCGTAATCAAGCGCGCCTTTGATCTCGATCGAGCCGCCTCCCGACAGGGTTGCTCCGAAATCAATCGGCGACGGCGGACCACCCGCGAGATCGAAGTTCTGGAGTTCCGCGTGGATGGGCGTTATCGCGAGCACGGCCGGCCGCCGGCCGCTCAGATCGGTAACTTTGATACTGCTGCCGCTAAGTGTGAACGAATCGATCGATATCTCGCGTTGTCCGCCCTGTGCAGGCTGCGATCCCGCGCTCAGCGGCGCATTCACGGCGACCGCGGGCCGTGCAGCTTGGGCGCCTGAGCCCGAGGGCTCCGGACCGAGGATCGGCGTCAGATTCGTCGCACCGTCATGGGTTCGCACCAGATTGGCGGCAAGTCCGTCAACCCTGATTCGACCGAGCTTGAAAACTCCGCGCAGCGGCTCGACGTCATTTAGCGTGGCCATCGCATGCGCGAGCGAAACGATGGGCGCGTTGTCCGGTCCGCGCACCTCCAGCCCGTCCAGCGCCGCTTCCCCCACGATCGCGATTGCGGGACCGCTGTCGTTGGCGATGAAATGAACCTGCAGCGCACACGAGAACGATCCCTGCGGAATGTTGACCGGCAGTTTCACCGGCGCATAGGCAAGATAGCGATGAAGATCGAGCCGATGCAGATCCAGGTCGATCACCGACTCGCGAGTCGCGCCGAACGGCTTGCTCTGCCCGCTGATTCGCACCGCGCTGCCGTCGATCACCATCGCGAGCAGGGGCTGCACGAAAATGTCCACGTCGCGCGGAAGATTGGCGATAAACGGCACCCCAAGCTGTATATGATCAATCGTGTGCTGCTGTCCCAGCACGCGATCATCGAAATGGATAGTGCCGTCGCGCAGCATGATGTTCGAGACCGAGAACTTAAACGGCTTCTCGGGCCGCGCGTTCGGCTTTTGCGGCGCTTTCGATTCGAGAAGATCGGAAAAATTGAAGCTCTGCGGCCCGATACGAATCACGTTGAGATCGGGCCGATCGATTGTCACCTCGCGGACCACGGGAGCCAGCCGAAACAGCGACGTCCACGAAAGCTTGACCATAAGCCGCGCGACGTCGAGGAGCGGGGTTGGGCCCGCGCGATCACCGATACGTAGCTGGTCCAGCTCAAGCCTGAGCGTGTAGGGATTGAAGCGAACCGTGCCGACCGCCGCGGGCCGTGCGATACTCGCCGCGACCTGGTGGGTGATGATGTGCCTGAAAAGCGGCGGTCCTCCGAAAAAACCGGCCGCGCCATAAACCGCGACGACAATCAGGATTACGATCATAATCCGGCGCGCGGCACGGCTACGCGCAACCTCGGCGGCGCGCGCCGCAGCGACACGTGCATGATCGGCGACCTGTTCAGCGCTTATGCGCATCCGTCACCGCCTCCGTTCGAGCGCCTGTCCTGAACCTCGAAAACCTTACTCGTCTGTCAGTCGAAACCGCATCCCGCAGATATTGATCACGTTATTGGACGCACGTTTGCCCGATCGCAAGGCCGCTTCCAGAGCGCGTTCACGATCCGCAGCGACCAGATCCAGCCCGCCGAGCCCTTCGCCGCGCCCATCTGTATCCTTCACGAAGCGAATCACCGCATTTTGTAGCCGGAGGCTCGCGTTGCCCATCGAATCGGCAGCAATTGGAATTTCCGTGATCTCGCTCCACCTTTTCGCGAGCGCGTCGGGATTGGGAGACTGCACTTCCGCCGCCGCGATAGCGCGCACCACATCGGTCCTGATCGCAGCGCGGAAATTTTTGCCCGCCGGCTCCCACGGCCCGTCGATCGCTTCGCCGCCCTTCTGGAAATCGATTTCGAGAAAGCTTCCGCCGGTGTCGCGCGGATGAAGCTGCATCACGCTGTACTCGGGACCGTCGTGCTCCATCACCTTGCGAATTTTTAGATCCGCCACCCGCTTCTTGCGCGGCGCGTGATTATCGCACTGGCAGATGACCATGTAGCCGCCGTCTCCGCCGCGCCGATCGAGATAGCGGCCGCCCGCGGTGCCTTCCTGGATTGGCGATACAACCTCGATAAACTGGTTGCCGACCGGAAAAATCGCATTCTGGAGCCCGAACGTCTTCACTCCCGGATCGCGGAAGCCAACTTCCAGCCCGAACACGCTGCGCAAATCTTCGGTCACCGCGCCAAGATCGCGGGCGACCAGCGCAATTTGACGAAGCCTTAGCCACATCGAAGTCACCTCCGGTTAGCGCCCGATAAAACGGGGCTTGCGTTTTTCCACCTTGGCAGCGAACGCCTCGCGCGTATCTTGGGTCAGGAACATTCGCGCATGCCGCTCGCTTTCGAGTGCGACATAACCCGCGAAATCCATCCGCTCCGCGTCTACGAAGTTCGCTTTCAGAGTCCTAAGCGCTATCGGCGCCGACTCGGCCAGCCGAGCCGCGACGCTGTCGACTTCCGGGCGCAGTCGCTCATCGGGAAACACCTGCGAAACCATCCCGATTCTTAGCGCCTCGGCCGCATCGAATTTGCCGGGCAGAAAGTAAAGCTCGCGCGCCTTTGCGGGTCCGACAATTCTTGAGAGCGACCATGGCCCGCCCATGTCGCCCGCCACCCCAACGTCAAGAAATGCGACGTTGAACTTGGCGGATTCAGCCGCGAATCTGAAATCGCATCCGAGCGCCCAACCTAGCCCGGCGCCAGCACACGCGCCATTGATTGCCGCGATGGTCACTGCCGGCATCGTGTGCAGCAGGACCGGGACGCGAAAATCCTCCGGCGTAGTTGGAGGTTCCGGCGCCCCGGAAGCGACCCGGTTGAGGTCGGCGCCCGGGCAGAATCCCTTGCCCGCGCCGGTGAGAATCAAGACCCGAAGTTCCTTGTCTTCCGCCGCCGCGGCAACCGCTTGCCCGGTCTCCAGCAGCATCTGATTGGTCATCGCATTCAAACGGTCGGGCCGATTCATCGTAAGCCGGGCGACAGCGCCAGACTTCTCGAAAGTGATTGTCTCGAATTTGGTGCTGCTCACCCTAAGACCTCCGAGAGAACTCCGATAGTTCTCCGAAACGCGGAAAAATGAACCGTGCGACCCTGTTCTCGGCCGCCTCGAATGCGGCGTACACATGCTAGGACAAACCGGCGCGAAATCGCTATCACGGCAGCCATTTTGCGGCCCGTTTGAGGGTTCTGACGGTGCCGGAAACGCCAACCACGCCAAATCGTCCGATCGATGACTGCAAGGATGCCCTTCTTTGAGCCGGAAACGGCCATTCCCGGCGTTGCCAACCCCGAGGACTAGTTAGGATGCCAGCCGGGCGGACTTTCAAAGCCGTACGCGCTCGTGCTTACACTAGGAATCAGCCACAAATCGCCGCCGGACGATAATCGCCGACAGGATGCGAGAGGAAAACAGCAGCGCCCATGCTTCCACAGAGTCTTCTGGTCGCCAACCGAGGCGAAATTGCAATCCGAATAATTCGTGCGGCCGCTGAACTGGGAATCCGCACCGTCGCGATCTTTTCCGAAGATGATGCTGCCGCGCTTCATATCCGGAAGGCCGATGAGGCCCGCGCACTGAGCGGCGCCGGAGTCCGACCCTATCTGGACAGCGCCCAGATTGTCGCAATTGCGAAAGAATCGGGATGCGACGCGATTCATCCCGGCTACGGCTTCTTATCCGAGAACGCGGACTTCGCGCAGATGTGCGCGGACGCGGGAATTATTTTTGCCGGGCCGCGGCCCGACATTCTCGATCTGTTTGGCGACAAGATTCGGGCGCGCGCTTTAGCCTCGCGCCTGGGCGTGCCGGTTCAGCGCGGCAGCTCGCAGATTTCAAGCGCGGATGAGGCGCGACAGTTCTTTGCATCACTCGGTCAAGGCGCCGCGATGATGCTGAAAGCGGTCGCGGGCGGCGGCGGGCGCGGGATGCGTGCGGTTTATCGTGAGGACGAGATCGCGCCCGCCTTCGAGCGATGCCAATCGGAGGCGCGAAATGCGTTCGGAAATCCGGGCGTGTACGCGGAAGCGCTGATGCCGCGGGCGCGCCATATCGAGGTGCAGATTGCCGGCGACGGCGATGGCGCGGTTGTTCACCTCTATGAGCGCGAATGCAGCGTTCAGCGCCGTAATCAGAAGATCGTCGAAATCGCGCCCAGCCCGAACCTCACGACCGCGATCCGCAACCGACTTGCCTCGGCCGCCGTGCGGCTTGCGAAGGAAGTCCGCTACAACAGCCTTGGCACCTTTGAATTTCTGGTCAGTGCCGAGAGCGGCGCAAAAGAGGCCGATTTCGCCTTTATCGAGGCGAATCCGCGATTGCAGGTCGAACACACGGTCACTGAAGAAGTCACCGGAATCGACCTGGTGCGTCTGCAGCTCGAGATCGCCGGCGGTGCGCGGTTCCGGGATATCGGAATCTCGCAAGAAACGATTCCGGCGCCTCGGGGATTCGCAATCCAGATGCGAATCAACGCGGAGATCATGGGTGAGGACGCGAGCGCACGGCCATCCGGCGGCACGCTGAACGTTTTCGATTCGCCATCCGGCGCGGGAATTCGCGTGGATACCTGCGCGTACTCGGGCTACACGACTAATCCGCGCTTCGACCCGCTAATCGCCAAGCTGGTGGTGCATTCTGGATCTCGCGAATTTGCCGATGCGGTCGCGAAAGCATATCGCGCACTGTGCGAATTCAGGGTTGAGGGTGTCTCCACCAATATCGGATTCATGCAGAATCTGCTGCACCATCCGGATTTCGCCGCGGGCCGAGTTCATACCCGCTTCGTCGATGAGCACGCGGGTGCGCTTATCACGGCGCCGCCAGTCGCTCATCGCCGGCTGTTCTTCGAGCGCGGCCCCGTTTCGCCTTCCAACGCAAGGCGCGCGGGCGCAAAGATCGACACGAGCGATCCATTGGCCGTGCTGCATCATGGCAAAAGCAGCGCGGAAGCCAGCGATACGAGCGCGCTGGATGCCGGCGCCGCCGAGTTGCAGACGCAATCGCATGCGGAAGCGATATCCGGGCCCGAAGGCACGCTTGCGGTTCCAGCGCCGATGCAGGGGACGATTGTCTCGATCGACGTGCACGAAGGTGATCAGGTTCGTCGCGGCCAGCAATTACTGGTGATGGAAGCGATGAAGATGGAGCACGTGATCGGCGCGCCCGTGGGCGGAACTGTAAGGCAAATCGCTATCGCGGTGGGAGACGCGGTCTTCGAGGGCCATCCGCTGGCTTTTATCGAGGCGTCGGGCGACAACGACACCGAGAGCGAGGCCGAAAGCAAACTTGATCTGGATCGAATCCGTTCCGACCTTGCCGAGGCGCTTGAGCGGCACGCGTTTGGCTACGACCCCGCGCGTCCCGACGCAGTGGCGCGCCGCCGCAAGACCCATCAGCGCACCGCGCGGGAAAATATCGAGGACCTTTGCGATCCCGGCACCTACGTTGAATACGGCCCGATCGTAATCGCCGCACAGCGCCGCCGCCGTGCTCTGGACGACCTGATCAAACGCACGCCGGCGGACGGCATGATCGCCGGCATCGGACGTGTGAACGGCGACCTGTTCGAGGAATCGCGCGCCCGATGCGTTCTGATGTCCTATGACTACACAGTTCTGGCAGGAACCCAAGGCCAGCAGAATCATCGCAAGAAAGATCGGATGTTCGAGATCGCGGAGAGGATGCGGCTGCCGGTGGTGTTTTTCACCGAAGGCGGCGGCGGACGCCCGGGCGATACCGACGGCGGGGGCGTCGCAGGACTGGATTGCATGGCATTCCAGTACTGGGGTCAGTTGAGCGGGCTGGTTCCGCTGGTCGGGATCAATTCGGGACGATGTTTCGCCGGAAACGCGGCGCTGCTTGGATGCTGCGACGTGGTTATCGCGTCGGAAAACTCGAATATCGGGATGGGCGGACCCGCGATGATCGAAGGCGGCGGCCTCGGCATCTTCCGGCCAGAGGAAGTCGGCCCGATATCAGTGCAGGTGCCAAACGGCGTAGTCGATATACCGGTCCGCGACGAAGCCGAAGCGGTAAGCGCCGCAAAGAAGTATCTGTCTTACTTCCAAGGGCCGACTGCCAAATGGGAATGCGCCGATCAGCGCATCCTGCGCGGCATAATCCCGGAGAATCGGTTGCGTATCTACGACGTCCGCAAAGTTATAGAAACTCTGGCGGACACCGGGTCGGTCCTGGAAATCCGGCGCAGATTCGGTCTGGGGATGGTGACGGCGCTGGTGCGAATCGAGGGCCGGCCACTTGGAATTATCGCAAACAATCCATCGCATCTGGCCGGAGCTATCGATTCTCCGGGCGCCGACAAGGCCGCGCGCTTCATGCAGCTATGCGACGCCTTTGACATTCCGATTTTGTTCCTATGCGACACGCCGGGAATCATGGTCGGCCCCGAGGTCGAGAAGACGGGGCTGGTCCGGCACGCGGCGCGGATGTTCGTGACTGGCGCGAGTATCACAGTGCCGTTTTTCACGATCATCCTGCGCAAAGGCTATGGACTCGGCGCGCAGGCGATGGCTGGCGGCAGTTTTAAGGCTCCGATCTTCACCATTTCGTGGCCGACGGGTGAATTCGGAGGAATGGGACTGGAAGGCGCGGTGAAGCTCGGGTATCGCAACGAACTTGCGGCCGAACAGGATCCCGCGCAGCGAAAAAAGCTGTTCGACGAGATGGTGGCGCGAATGTACGCGCATGGAAAGGCGGTTAACACAGCGTCGCATTTCGAGATCGATGACGTGATCGATCCGTTAGATTCGCGCCGCTGGATTATGGCGGGATTGAAAAGCGCTCCCGAGCCATTGCCGCGCGCCGGCAAGAAGCGCCCCTGTATCGACACCTGGTAGCGCGGCCTTGGAATAAGTCTAGTCATTTGCAGTATTCGCACGCGCTATAATCGCGGCATCGCGAGCGGGAACTCGTTTGTGCAGACGGCGGTTTAGTTGTCGAACGCCGCCGCGACGCTATCCACCCGGTTCCGCTCGCCGCCAGGCAGCCGGACTAAATCAAGCGGCGAAGCCGGTAAACTCAAGAGGAGGCGAGGCCAGTAATGAAAATCGCCGGAGTTGCGAGCAGGCTTCCCGAAAACGTTTATCCGCAGCACGTGCTGACCGACGCTTTCGCGCGGTACTGGGGAGAGCGTCTGGTAAATCCTTCGGTTCTCAAGCGAATTCACTCCCGAACCGGCGTCAGAAGCCGCCATCTCGCGTATCCGCTCGAACGTTATGCGCAGTTTCAGCGTTGGGGAGAAACAAATGCCGCGTGGCTCGCGGCGGCCGAGAAGCTGGGCGCCGACGCGATAGACATGGCGCTCGAGCGCGCCGGAGTTGCGCGGCGCGAAGTTGACGCGTTGTTTATCGTCTCGATCACCGGAGTCGCGTGCCCGTCTATCGATGCCAAGCTGGTCAATCGGATGGGCCTGCGATCGGACGTGAAGCGCACTCCTATCTTTGGACTCGGATGCGCTGCCGGAGCGATCGGCCTAACCCGCGCGGCCGATTACGTGCGCGCCTATCCTGACCAGACCGCGATTCTGCTGGCGGTCGAGCTGTGCTCGCTTACGATGCAGCGAGACGATCTCTCGACCCTGAACCTTATCTCGACCGGATTGTTTGCCGACGGAGCTGCGGCTGCGGTTGTGACTGGCAAAAATCGCACCGCCCGTGGCCCCGAGATAATCGCCACCCGGTCGGTCTTCTATCCCGACACGGAAAGGATCATGGGATGGGACATCACTGAGCGCGGATTTAGTCTGGTGCTCTCGCCCGACATACCCGATATCGCCCGCTGCCGGCTAAAGGCGGACGTTGACGCATTTCTTGCCGATCAGTCGCTTAGCCTCGGCGATATAGGCTGCTGGATTGCGCATCCGGGCGGTCCGAAGGTGCTTGAGGCGATCGAGGCGGCGCTGAAACTGAACAAGGCCGAGCTTGCGGCCTCGTGGGAGTCGCTCGCGAAGGTGGGAAATATGTCGTCCGCATCGGTGCTTTGCGTGCTAGAAGACACTATCCTCGATCGCCATCCCGAGCCGGGCACGATAGGCATCATAGTCGCGCTCGGACCGGGATTTTGCGCCGAGATGCTGCTGGTGCGCTGGTAGCGCTCTTTTGGCTCCGCGATTTGGCGTATAAAGTATCCGCTACTTGGCGCGAAACGCGGAGCGGGAAGCAGGTGGAGAGGCTTTTTCGGGGGCGGTTCACAGTTCTGCTTGCGATGCTGGTGCTGCTGGTGGGTGTGCTCCCGTTTTTTCAGCAGGAAATAGAGGCTCGTGAGCTGCTCAGAATGGTGCTGTCGCTGGTGTTTATGGCGGCTCTGTACGCCAGCACGCGGCGGCGGCGCGACGTGGTTTATGCCGGCCTTCTGGTCGCACCTGCCCTGATTGGACGATGGCTGCCGCAACATGAGGTCAGCGAAACCATTCAATTGGTTGTGGCGCTCTTTACCGCCGCGTTTCTTGCCTATGTGACAGCCGCGGTTCTGAGCCAAGTGCTGCGTCCGGGCCGCGTGACTTACGACACGATAAGCGGCGCGATTTGCGCCTACTTTCTGATTGGGCTTACGTGGTCGTTCCTATATCTGGCGATCGACCTTGGATGGAACAATGCGTTTGTGGTCGCGGGAGCGCCAGCCAGCCTTGGCAGCGTGGAACTCATCCGGCTCGAATTGCAGCGGCTCATCTACTATAGCTTCGTCACCCTGACGACACTCGGCTATGGAGACATCATTCCATCGATTCCGCCGGCGCGCGCGTTATCGATGCTGGAAGCGATAGCGGGCCAGATGTATGTCGCGATCCTGATCGCGCGCCTGGTCGGCCTGCACATCATTCATTCCGAGCGGGAACATGCGCCCGAAACGAAACATGATTCGCCGACAAAGCGCCCCGCCTGACCCTCAGTCAGCCTGTTTGCGCACGGCGCTGAGCGAATCCCAAAGCGGCGGACATAAGCTCGACAGATAGGCTCTTAACAATTTCTAAATTGCGGATACTCGGGCACCGGCGCTAAGATTGGCGAAGGCTGCCGTCATGAGTTTCGCACGTTGGCCATATCCGCGTGACCGGCGGATTATAACCGGGTCATTTCCGGAGGCTTCTCCTGTAACCTCCGCTGCGCGAGTCGCAAAAGGCGCGCATCTCCGGTCCGCGGCATCATCTCCGCAATTCTTTTTATTGTTGCGTTCGTCCCCCCCTACATCCTCGCGAGGTATCGATGCTTCTTCATCGCAGTCGTCGCAACGATAACCAGCACGCAAAACTTAAGCGTCGCAGACTTCATTTGCCGCGCCTCCGGCTGCGGCGTAGTGGCAGGCATGCTGCCCGGTCGAGCCGGGTTCTACATCCGTTTCGCCGCTCCCGATCGGATCGGCGAAGAATCGGAGCGCCGCGCGCCTCGGCGCTGATCTGGAAAGTGATGGCTTACGGCAGCCGCCCCGGTCATCCGCACGGTCTCTTGTCGGTCTGGCCGCGCTGGGAGCGACTGGTTCATCAGGTCCGTCCGGTGCAGCCGATTCCTGGCGCAAAGCACGGACTGTTCAGGCTGCGCTACCGCACTTATCGCGGTGAGATATTCGCGCTTCCCGACGGAACTATCGTGTGCCACGGATGCACCGTCGCGGATTTGCACCTTGACGGGATGGCGATGCTGAACCTGGTCAAGGCCGGCGGCAACCCGTTCCGCGGATGCCGAGAGGAGCTGCGCCTTCTGGCCGCCTCGCTTATCGAGAGCGATCCCGACGGGCGGCTGGTCGCGTTCAAAGGCGTCACCCTGCTCGGCAACGCCGCCGAACGTATCGGATTTTTTGTCCGCCAGCGCCCCGTCGGAAGGATCAAGGCTCGGATTGAACGATGGTTCATGTCGGGTTTTCTGATTCTGTACACAGTCGACGGGATGGAGCGGCTCGGGCGCGGCGCCACAATGCGGGAAAACCCGCGCGAGGTATGGCTCACGCGTCAAACCCTGATACGGAAATACGGGCCGAAAAACCACTCCAGTGATGTTGCTCAGAACAGCGGAAGCGCGATGCCGGAGGTCACCAGCGCGCCGGTCGCCACGCCCATCAGCGCCTCGCCCGCTATCATCCCGGCGGCGAACAGCACTCCGACTGCGCCGGACTCGCCGTCGCCTTGGCCCAGGCGGGCGCGCAGCAGCGCGCCAAGCAATATCGTGACGCTTAGTCCGAACGGCAGATAGAGACCGATCGCAACCGGCATGATCGGCGCTCGCCACGACGAGCCGGCGCGTTCCAGCGCCACGTCCACGATTCCTATCGCTGCCGCAAGCACCGCCCCCGCGATTATCATCGTCCACGGCAGACCGCCGCGGAAAACCCCCTGCGCGACCTTGGCCATCAGGAACGCCTGCGGCGCCGCAAGCGCATTGGCCTTTGCGGTTGCCGTTCCCGCGATTCCATAGCCGCTAACCAGCAGGTTGAGGATCGGTGCGATCACCAGCGATGCGGCTATCGCACCAATCACAACCCCGATTTCAAGCGACCGCGGAGTCGCGCCGACGTGATATCCGGTCGCGAGATCGTGCAGCGAGTCACCCGCCATGGCGGCCGCGGTGCACACAACCGCTCCGGCAAGAATCGCAAGCCGCGGTCCGAGGTTAACATCGCCAATCCCGGCCCACCTTAGATAAACCGCGATCGCCAGCAGCACTATCACGGTGACGCCCGAGACCGGATTATTCGACGAGCCAACGATTCCGGTCAGATAGCCCGCGACCGCCGCGGCAAAAAAACCGATTATGGCCAGGATTATCGCAAGCGAGACGCTGAGCCATATCCGCCCCGAAAGCATCAGGCAGAGCGCGAAGATGATCGGCACCGCAAGACCCTGCGCCGAAAGAAGAGCGCCGGCGGAGAGATCGGTGTCCTCGCGCGAGCGGGCAACTGCCTCGCGGCGGGTCCGTATCGCCCGGATGCTATCGATTAGCGCGGTGCCGATTCGGCTTCGAAGCCGCCACAGAGTCGCAATGCCGCCGGTGAGCATCGCGCCGACGCCCAAGTAGCGAACCTGAGTGCTCCACAGGTGAGATGCTGCCGCCGCCGCGGATCCGGTCGCCGACGCATGATACGAGAGCATCAGCGCCGGAATCGCGATGAACCACGCAATGGCGCCGCCGGCGAATACCAGCGCCGCGATTCGCGGCCCAATAATGTAGCCGACGCCGACGAGCGCCGCCGATATGTCAACCGAGCTCGCAATCGCCGCTCCGCCAACCCATCGCGCGCCCGAGAGCGCACCCGGCACGACACCGAATACGTCCTGAACCGCCTTCAGAGCCGCCGCAACCAGCCCGCCCCACGCAAGCGGCGCGACGCTGGCGCTCGCCTCTCCGGCGCGCAGCACCTCGGCGCAGGCGAACCCTTCGGGAAACGGCAGCCGCTCATCGACGACATAGGCGCGGCGCAGGAACACGACCAGCAGCGCGCCCATCGTGCCGCCGGCGGCTGACAGCAGCGTCACCTGCACATAAGGCAGCCGGCCATGCCCGCTGAGAATCACAATCGCGGGGAAAGTGAAGATTGCGCCCGCCGCCACCGCCTCTCCCGCCGAGGCGATGGTCTGAACGACGTTGTTCTCCAGGATGGTTGCGCCGCCAAGAACCCGTAGCAGCGCCATCGATATTACCGCTGCCGGGATGCTCGCTGAGACGGTCATGCCCGCATACAGGCCCAGGTACGCGTTGGCGGCGCCGAGTATCAGCGCGAGCACGATTCCGAGCACGATCGCGCGCGCGGTCAGCTCGCGTATCGCGGCCACCGATCGCGCTGCTACACCAGGCTCGGGCGTCGGATCGTTGCGCATCGCGCAACTATATTCGATTCCGCGATCGCACGCGCCAATCCCAATGCTTTCGAGATCAGATTCGGAGCCTGTCCTTAGCGAGGTCGAAAGACGCGGCAGCCACGTGCGAGAATGACAGAACGGAGCAGCGCAGCGGGCTTATGAGCCGAAACCGCCGCCGGACGCCTGTGGCATTTCGACCGGCTTGCCAGCCTGACGCCAGCCGGTGATACCGTCCTTCATCTCGCTTACGTCTGTGTACCCTGCCGCAACCGCCCGCCGGGCGGCTTGATCGGAGGCCATTCAATGCAGGTTATGGCAATAGAAAACCAGCTTCGCGTTGTGGTCGGAAGGCAGCTCTTCGGCAACGTTGTAATGATCTGCTGAGGTCAGCGGACGCGCGCCTGGAATCATGCCTTCTTCGGCGCGGACGCTTGGCACATTCGCATCGTAAATACGCACGTGCGAATCGGGATTCGCCATCAAGCGGGCGAGATCATCCACATGGATAATGTGGATATTTACGGCCGGTTCGGGCTTATTGTTGATCAGCGCGCCAATATCGACTGCCCACGCGCGCGACGCGCCAAACGCTACGGCCACAACGAGCATCGCGGTCGCGGCCAGCGTTATAGCGCCCTTCCTCAAAAGATGTCGCGATGATTGCATCCGCCGCATTGGACACTTGTCAGGCTATCAAAATTCAAATCGCAAGGAACGCCGATCCCATTTCCTGGTATCATAGCTACAGCGTCACCCTATTTCGCTTGCCTGATAGCGACGTACGAGCGTTCGAAAATGTCCAAACGCTTGCTCAGGGTCGCCTCTGCATAGTCGTGCTTTCTAACTGTCCGAAGCTTCGAAATCGAGCGGCGGATCATCGACGCCGGAAGTGTAAACACCATGCGTTTATGTTCGTGCCATATCTCTCGAAGCCACGTCCGCTCCTTCTCGGTCATTCCTTCGCTTTCCGTTCGATAGACGATCAAACCGAAACGACCATAACTTTGGCCTAAATAGCTCAGCATCTGTCGAAAATCGTCGCGCCCGATCTCGACAAAGTTCTTAACTTCCACAGTTAACTGTCGGGTGGCATAGTCCTCAAACACTCGGCGCCAAAAACCGCCTTGTGCCAAGTTCGTAGCAACTATGTCGCGCTGCTGCACGTTTCCAGCGTTTGGCTTAAATTGGATGTTCGAAAGTTTGCCCGCGAAAAGGATCCTAAATGCCCGCAAAACCCAATCTTCGAAACCTGAATATCCATCATGCCCTAAAGCTATCCGAGGCAGCTCCTCCAGTACTTGTCCGAGGCGCCTAGTCCGAATATCATGGAAGTGGGCTACCCGTTCCCGAGATTCGGGGTTAAGCCCAGGTTGTTCGAGCTCATCATCCGCGTCGATCACAATGCTATCTTGACCGATTTCCGCAGTCGCATTTAATGCGCGCCAGTAGCATGGATGAATCGCAATTATTGCGTCGCGTTCCATGTCCAGTAGGTTTGCAGACGCGCCGTCATGGCAGAAGTGGTAATGATCGCTACTAGCATCTTTAAGCCCGACGAAACCTACGCTGTACAAAGCAACAAAGGCCTCTTGGGCTGAGCCAAACAGTGCAAAATCTGCTGCTGGCTGAGATCCATATCGTTCGCTTTTGATCGCATTATCAAGCAGCTCCAAAACGAGATGGTATTGATTTAAAGCAGGTTGATTTTCAAAGACTCGGACGAACAATCCAAGACCAGGAAAGACCGTGTCGTATTCTTTGAGGAGATCGTCGAGCCGGTCGGAAGAGATGCGGTGGCTGGTCGAGACGATATCATCATCGATGATCTCGTGGCGCCCTTGACGCACGGCCAGCACGTAAGAACTGTTCAACAGCACCAGTAAATCGCGCGGTCGATACAAGGTGTGTTTCAGGCAAAGTTCGAAACCTGTTCGGTCCTGCAAACCGCGGTCCGCAAAGCGATTCCATACTTTAACATCGCTCTCGACATCGCGCAGATCGTCGAACGCGGCGCGTAGCCTATTGGCTATCAAGTGTAGTAGGGACAGCTCATCCCAATTTAGTCGAAGAGTCGTACCTTCTATGTGCCTTGAAAAGTCCCGGTCGAAATGTGCCAGCGCTCTGAACATGTTGTCGCGAATGAAAAGCACGCCATGGATTCCAACCTTAGAATCTGCGAAATCGGCGACAGCCGCAGCCAATCCGCCCAAGATTGCGGTAGCGGCTTCATCGGGAACCCAACCTTCGTCTAAACCATCCCACAAGATGATGCCCGAGTGACCAGTTGCCGTGAGCATCGCACGTACATTGTCCTCCAACCAATTAACGCGTAGCTCGGAAGCTATCTTACCAGGTATATCATGGGGCGATTGCTTGCTCTGGGCTTTTAGTATAGCGGTGCAACGCTGCGCGCCCGCGGAGGTGGCTAGCAGTGAGTGAGCCTCCTTATACATCTGAATGTAGGAATGTTCAGACACTCGCGGAAGCTTATAATGACGAGTCGCCTCAAAGATACTTAGAAGTATATCTATCTTCCAAGCGAGACGGAGAATGGCGCGGCCGGATCGATAATCCGCATGAACCTCTTGCAGAGCTGTTTGTAAGGCAAGCGTCTCGTGCTCTTTAGGTGTAGAAGCGACTAGAAAGTTACCTTGATTATGCTGACCGAAATACTCTGCTGTCTTCTGAAAGAGAGCGCTCTTTCCTGTTCCTCTACGTCCGACGACGCAATTGAAATCCCGAGTATACATCAGCGCTCTGTAATCAGCGGTTTCCACGAACGCCTTCGCTAGCATTACCGAATCCGCTTCTGCACGCCCTGCTCCTAGAACGTTACCAACTAGGTCCTTAGAGCTCCGCGTCATCACGTGTTGAGCCGTAACTTTAGCCATGGTCTTCTCGATGAATCAGCTGGCGAGTGAAAGTCGGTAGGACGCGCGAAGCACAAGGTCGCCAAATCGATCGCGCTCGGTCGCGGGTGCGTCTAAGATCGCCTCGGGGTATCGACAGGACTGGGTTACGTGCTGCTGCCACAATGACGCGATTTACTCGCACCCGCGCGGAGAGTTGCGGAAAAGGCATCTTTGCTTTTCGATAAGCCCGAGTTCCCAATCGTAAGATTTGACTGCGTGGAAGATTACCACGGGCGTCGGCTCGCTGAAGAGCGAGTTGATGATCACTTCGCACTGTTCTATCCGATTTCGCCCCCTCCATGTTCCACCACGCAAATGAACTATCGGATTTGCGCCCGCGATCGCATTCTGGTCACGCGACGCTTCGCAACCTAATCCTCGCGCCGCGCGCCGGTTGTGAACTACCAACGATCCGCGAGTTGACCAAAATTCTGACCCTTGGTCTTCGTCGCGAGGCTTTGCAATGGGTCTTCTTGCCGTTCAGCATCACCAGCCTAACCGCTGTCCAAATGATTAAGCATCGGTATAACGCGATGCAGCCAGAACGAAAGAATTGACGCCCGTTGATAGAAACAACAACGCCCCGCGATGTCACTCGCGCATCTTCGACCAAGGCTGCGCGCTTCGAATCGGCCCGCTTACCTTTGGTCGGTAGCTTTCGAATGTTCCACTAGCTCATCAACTGCGTGTGCCGCTCCGCATCAGGTCCTTGCATCCCCGTGCCTCCGTCTTGGTTAGGAGCGCTGCATCATTTTCCGTTTACGCGGGTTCTTGAATGACTCGGTTCTCGAGCCGCCCGATCTTTTCGATCTCGATTCGGACCGTATCGCCCGCGACCAGCCATTTTGGCGGCTTCATGGCCGCCGCAACTCCGCCTGGGGTGCCGGTTGAGACTATTGTGCCCGGCAGCAGAGTAAAGACGGTCGAAAGCGTTTCGATCTGTTCATAGCAGTTGAACACCAGGTTGCGCGTATTCGAATGCTGCCGCATCTCGCCGTTTACGAAGGTCTTGAGCTCCAGCGCGTGCGGATCACCGATCTCATCGGCGGTGACAATCCATGGTCCGGTCGGACCGTGGGTATCGAACGATTTGCCGAGCGTCATCGTCGGCGCGCGGCGCTGCCAATCGCGAACGCTCACGTCATTGACGATCAGGTAGCCCGCAATCACCTCACGCGCTCGATCGCGCGGCACATGGCGGCACTTTCGCCCGATTACGAAGCCCAGCTCACCCTCATAATCCAGCGCAGAGGAGACGCGGGGCAGATGAATTGGCGAATCGGGTCCGGTTACGCAGCTTGACTGCTTGTTGAAGAACATCGGAAACGCCGGCTTGGTCATGCCGGTCTCCGCGATATGGTCGGCGTAGTTGAGTCCGATTGCTAGAAACTCGGGCGGGCGCAGGATCGGAGCCTCGAGCTTTACCTCGACAAGCGGTATTCGCGCACCCGCTTGCCCGAGCGCCTTGCGCACCCGGTCCATCGCGCCTGCTCCGGCTGCTAAAAGCGCGGTCATTTCACGCGGAAGCTCGGGCGCCGCCGCCGCGAGATCCACCACCGCGTCATCAGCAACAACGCCGATTCCCGTCCTGCCCTGATAGGTGAATGTGACCAGTTTCATCGCGGCTTCCTCCGGCACCGCGCGCCGCTTATGGCGCGAACTTGAACGAGCTGCCGTGTTTGGTGATCTTGCCCGCCGATGGAGTGCCGAAATGGGTGCCGAACACCAGCACTCCGGTATCGGCGTAGCGCTCGCAGAAGGCGCGGCGGGTTTTCTTTGCCTGCGCGCCGTCGGAATCGAACTGATCATCCCATTCGGGGAACATGCATTGAATCGGATGATGCATCAGGTCGCCGGTGATGACAGCCTCCTGCCCCTTGGATGAAATCCGGACGCTATGATGCCCCGGAGTATGGCCGGGCGTCGGTTCAAGCCAAATTTCGTCGGTGATCTTGTGCGTCGAATCAATCAGTTGTGCATGCCCGGAGTCGACAATCGGGCGCACCGAATCCTCCACCGGATCGCGCATATCGGCGCCATCGAAGTGCGACCAGTAATCCCATTCGGTCCCGCCGATCAGGTATTTCGCGTTGCTGAAAGTCGGAACCCACTTATTGTTTTCAAGCGTGGTGTTCCACCCGACGTGATCGACATGCAGATGAGTGCAGACCACGTTGTCGATTTTGTCGCGCGTGTAGCCCGCCTTCTTCAGATCGTCCAGGAATGGGAGCTTGAGCTTGCTCCACGCGGGATTCGAGCGAACCTTATCGTTGCCGATACAGGTATCCACCACGATCCGCTTGCCGCGCGACTCCAACACCAGCGCATGGATGCTCATGACGAGCTTGCCCTTGGCGTCCATGAAATGCGGCTGAAGCCAATCCGCGTACTTGAGCATATTCTCAGGCGTCGCGTTGGGCAGAATAAAGGTGCCGGGCCATGGCGCCTCGCTCTCGATGATGCGGGTGATCTTGACGTCTCCGATCTGCCATGAGTTCATCGTCATGAGCCTCCGTTCTTGCGCCGAACTCTAACTCCATTTGCTCCGAAAGCGCAAAGAACCCGCGCGCCGCTGACAAACACGAAATTTATTCGCGTACGCGCGCGCGATCACGGGGTCGATCACTTTCATTCCAGCCCTGCTATTGACACTGTGTCGGTAATGATTTACTTGAGGGTCAAGCTGCCAAGCGGCACGATTTCGTTGTGGAGTGAAATCTTCTGAAACCTCCCCGCTTTGAATACGCGCGGCCCGACTCAGTGGAAGATGCGCTCAGGCTGATAGCGGATGGCGCCGGGCGGGCGAAAATTCTTGCCGGCGGCCAGAGCCTGATTCCGATGCTGAATCTGCGCCTTTTCGCTCCCGCCGCGGTGGTCGATATCAACCGCCTCAAGGAACTTTCATACATCCGAATCGAGGGTGCGGAGGTAAAAATCGGCGCGATGACGCGACATCGCGCGATCGAAGATTCGGCCGAGCTGCGCGGCGCGCTGCCGATTCTGCCGGCGCGATCGCAAACGCAGTCGCGGACGCGCTTGCGCCCTTTGGCGCAGCCGTTAATGAGATACCGCTAACGCCCGAGCGAGTAATCGCGCTAATTGAACGATCGCGACTGCAATCCGGCGCTTCACCCAGTCGGTCGCTGCGTTAGCTGGAGGTCTCAGCATGGCAATTACGGGCCTGGAAGGTACCGAGGCGGACCGCAAGGAAATACTCCGTCTCCACAATCAATGGATGCGGGCAAATGTGCATTTGGATATCGCGGCGGCGACTGGAGTGTTCGTCGGCGGAAGCGGATTTCACGGCTTCAATCTGAACGGCCACACCTACGGAAAACACGACGAATGGATGAAGCTATGGGACTTTCTCCACGGCGTCATGGATATCGTCGACTTGCGCGAGGAGACAGATCTGCGGCTGAGCATCGATCGCGACATGGCATTTCTGACCTTCGAAGCGACGATTGCGCTGGAGAATGCGTCCGCCGCCGCATCTGGGATGTCGCTGCCGGCTACTGCGGTGCCGATGAGGTTTCGCGGCACTGAAATTTTCATCCGGCGCGACGAGAACGGCGCCAGAAACTGGAAGATGTGGCATTGTCATTACTCGCCCCACGCACCCGCCGGCGAGCCGCGTCCCGGCTTCGGAGATTGACGCGAAAATGCGCAAGGTAAGGCAATTCGGCGTCGGATTTGAAAATCTGCACGCGCGCGAATCGGTTCGGCTCGCCACGCTCGCGGAGGAAATGGGCTTCGGCACTTGGTGGGTGCCGGAGGACTATTTCTATCGCGGAGCATTCAGCCTTGCGGCCGCGGCGGCAGGCGCAACTTCGCGGATCCGGATTGGGATTGGCGTCGTTAACCCCTTCACCCGCCATCCGGCGGCTACCGCGATGGAATTTGGCGCGCTCGACGAGCTTGCCGGCGGCCGCGCGATTCTCGGGATGGGCGCGGGGCTGAAAGATTGGATGGAGGGGCGGCTTAAGATTCCATACACGCGACCGGGCACTGCGATGCGCGAGGCGGTCGCGATAATTCGCGCGATGCTGCGCCGGGAAACCGTGTCTCATCAGGGACGCGTATTCGCAACCGATGCGGTGCGGCTCAGCTTCACGCCAGAGCGCATCGAGATTCCGATTCATCTGGGAGTGCTCGGACCCAGAAACCTGAAGCTCGCGGGTGAAATTGCGGATGGTCTGCTGCTTAGCGTCGCGACTTCCGCGCCATACCTCGAAATGGCTACGCGGCAGGTGAGCGAAGGACTCAAGGCGGCGGGGCGCGGTGGTGAAGCATTCGAAATCGGCGGGTATCAGATTCTCTCGATCTCAGAAAACGAACGCGAAGCCAGAGATCGCGTGAAGCCGCTCCTGGCCGCTCTTATCGGCGTGATGGCACCTGAGCCAGAGACCCCGATCTTCGCGACCGCGGGCCTGCCGCCGGATACGATTCGCGCCTTTGGCGCTCGTCTTGCCCGCGGCGAGACCGCTTCCGACATGGTGAGCGACTGGATGATCGACACGTTCGCGATCGCGGGCAGTCCGGCGCGATGCCGCGAGAATCTTGCGCGGCTGGTGGAGGCGGGACTCGACTGCCCGGTGTTCTTCGAGCTGCCCGGCTATCCGCCCGAGCAGCTAATCAGAGATATCCACGTGCATTTGATGCCCCATTTTCTGTAATTAAGGAATCGCGAGGTGTTGCGATCATGCCGATACAGCCGCCCAGCGAAAATGAACTGCGCGAAATCGCGCGCGCCCATCAAATGGAGCTGACCGCCGATGAGGTAAAGTCGCTCGGCACCTCGGTCAGCGCGCAACTCCGCGTATTCGAAAAAATCGAAGCAGGGCGCCCTGAGGCGCGGGGCTCGGTGATGCGCTATCCGACGCGGCAAGACCTCGGGCGTCCCGACCGCAAGGACGATCCTCTCAACGCAATAGTCCGCCGATGCCTGGTTACCGGCGCGCCATCCGGCAAGCTCAAGGGTAAGCGTATAGGACTGAAGGATAGCGTGTGTGTCGCCGGTATCCAGGTAAGCGGCGGGTCGCATGTGCTGCAGGGATACACGGCGGACCAGGATGCCACCATCGTTGAGCGGATGCTCGACGCGGGTGCGCAGATTGTCGCGATGCTGAACATGGACGACTTCGCGCTGTCGGGCGATGGCCGCACCAGCGCGTATGGCCCCGTGCTGAATCCGCACCGGCAGGAATACTGCACCGGGGGCTCATCATGCGGTTCCGGAGCCTCCCTCTATTACGACTCGATAGACATCACGATCGGAACCGACCAGGGCGGCTCGATTCGCATCCCCTCATCGTGGTGCGGCGTGGTCGGACTCAAGCCGAGCTATGGGCTGGTGCCATACACCGGCGTGATGAGTATCGACCCGTCGCTCGATCACGTGGGACCGATGGCGCGGAGCGTAAGCGACGTGGCGCTTGCGATGGACGTAATTGCCGGAAGAGATCCGCTCGATCAGCGCCAGCTTCACGACCTGCCGAAGATTGAATACACGCGGAATCTCGCGGCGGGAACCAAGGGCAAGCGGCTTGCGATCGTGCGCGAGGGATTTTCCCAGCCCGGCGGCGAAGACGACGTAAACGACGCGGTCAAAAGTGCGGTCGCGACGCTGGAGAAGGTTGGCGCGCGCGCCGAAGAAGTCTCGATCCCCGAGCATACCGGCGCATCTGACCTGCTGTTCGCGATCATTCCCGAGGGGATGATGCGGCTGATGCAGACCGGCCTCGTCAGCACCCATCATGGCGGCCTTTATAATCCGTCGCTGGCGGAGTTTTACGGCAATCATTATCCCGCGCGCGCCAACCAGGAGGCATCGACCGTCAAGTTCATGGCGGTGCTTGGCGAGTTCGCCGCGCGCCGCTTCCATGGCCAGCTTTACGCGAAGGCGCAAAATGCGCGCGCCGCGTTGCGCGCCAAATACGACGACGTGCTCAAGCGATTTGACGCGCTGGTGATGCCGACCACACCGATGAAGCCGTTTCGCATCGATGCGCAGGCGCCATACTCGATGATCACCAATACCGCGCCTTTCAACATGACCGGCCATCCGGGCCTGAGCGTTCCCTGCGCGCTGTCCGGTGGATTGCCAGTTGGCATGATGCTCATCGGCCGCCATCTCGACGATGCGACGCTGCTGCAAGTCGGCTACGCGTTTGAGCAGAGCGGCGATTGGCGCAAGCGCTGAGGCGCTAGCAGCACATCCGATCGACGACTTTCAGAATCAGCGCGATTCCGCGTTCGAAGTTGTCGCGGCGGATACATTCGTTCGGCTGATGCGCCTGGTCCATGTCGCCGGGACCGCAGATGATCGAGGTGACACCCGACTGCGAGAACCATCCGCCATCCGTGCCGAACAGTACGCCTCCCGAGTCGCGCTCCCCGGTCGCTTCGAGCAGCGCGGCTTCAAGCGGTGTCGCGCGCGGCGAATTGAGCGGCGGCACCACCATCGGCTCGCTCAGCTCAATCGAGGCGGCGGTGCTGTGCGATGCGTAATCGTGGCGATCCAGAGCGCGGATGCGCAGCTTTGCCTCGCGATACAGTTCCAGCGGATCCACGTTCGGCATCGAGCGGTAGCTGATTCGCAACACGCACTCTTCCGCGATCATGTTTAGCGCGATTCCACCCGTGACGGCGCCGAAGTTGAGCACGTCGTATGGCGCTTCGGGAAAGATGCGCCCGAACTCCGCGCTGGCTGAGTTGCGTCTCTCCTCCTGCAACCGCCCCAGAGCCTCGATTACGCGGCCCATCACCGCGATCGCGTTCACTCCCGCGGCGGGCGCGCCGCTGTGGCCGCCGCGCCCGCGCACTGTCACATCGAACAGCACGATGCTCTTGTGGGCATGACTTAGTCGCCAGGAAGTCGGCTCGCCAATCCATGCGAATTCCGGCACCGGAACATCGCCAAGAAGTTCGCGCAGCGCCGGCGCCAGCGCCTTTGCGCCCAAGCATCCGACCTCTTCGTTGGCGGTGAACAGGAACACCAGCGGACGCTTCAGGCGCTCGTAATCAAGCTGCCCGGCCGCATCGAGACACTCGGCGATAAAGCCCTTCATGTCGGTCGTGCCGCGGCCGAAGATACGATCGCCGTCGCGGGTGAGCGCAAGCGGATCGCGGGTCCATCCCGGCTGGCCCTCGAACGGTACGGTATCAACGTGGCCCGACATTATGAGCCCGCCGGAAGTTGGCGGCCCGATCCACGCCGCCAGATTTGCCTGCCGGATCCCGTCAATCTCGATTTCTTGCAGAGAGGTTTTGAAGTGATGAGCGCGAAGCTCGGCGGAAAGGTACTCGATTGCCGGAAGATTGCTGTGCGAGCTTACCGTATCGAATGAAACGAGCCGCTGGACTACGGAATACAGATAATCGGTCATTGCAGGTCCGATTCGCGCGGCCCTGGTAGTTACGAGCGGCCGCCGACCGAGCCTATCACGCTCGCGGCTCCGGTGTCCCGTACAACACGCGCATCCAGATCGCGACCAGCGTCTCCAGCAGCACTTTCGAGTCGATGCGCGAATCGTGCTCCAGGCGATCGTTAAGATATCGTTCGTTCATCAGGATGAGAGCGCGCGCGGTCTCGTAAGCGTCGATGGGACGTGTCCGGCCGCTCGAGATTTCGCTTTTGATTCGCGCCGCGGTTGAGGTGGTCATCCGATCGATCAGCATCGCGAAGGCCCTGCCGACTTTTTTGTCCTGAACCGCCGCGTCCGAGAGCGCACGCATCAGGTGGCGATGCTCGCGATAGACCGCGATAACGCCTGCCAGTCCGCGTTCCAAATCAGTGCGCGGATCATTCTCACTCGAAAACCAGACGTCACTGATCGGATACATCAGCGCCGTCATCCTCTCGACCAGCTTCATCGCGAGCTCGTACCGATCGCGAAAATATTCATAAAACGAAGGGCGCGACAGACCCGTCCGCGCCATCAAGTCGTCCACCGTCATCTCGTGAAAAGTATGCCGGCGCAGGAATTTCTCGGCGGCGTCCAGGATCTCGGCGCTTGCGGCTTCCGGGCGTCGCCGCCGACGCGGCGCGTGCCGCACGGAACCTGACGCCGGCTTCAGCAGCGATTTATCGACGGAGTTAGCCAATGCTGGGCCATTGAGCTTACGTTATTCCCGACGGGGTCGCGAACATGATGGCGGATAGCAGTGCTTGTCATCTATTAGCTTGTTAAAGAATGTTTGTCTGAGGAGCAGTTCGCCTATGCTCGTAGCATCAGCGGTTACGACAATCTCAGTTTACAGATATTCGCGTCAACTCCCCGTCCAAAGCTAAAATGAAGCGCGGTTTGGGGGCTTACGATGGGTGATCAGGCTGCCACCATAAATTCAGCAGTAATCGATTCCAACCCGACTCGTGCCGACAGCTCAGGCGGGCTGGCGCCTGCCGATGGGAGACCATCCACGCGCGTCGCTAGGGACATTCCAGCCGCCAGCCCCGCGGCTTCCAGCGCGGCGGCGACCGCGGTCAAGTCCGACGGCAAAGGCGAGAGCAAAGCCGATAACGATCTGGCCTCGCCCGACCTGTACCTGAACCGCGAGCTAACCTGGCTTGCATTCAACCATCGCGTGCTGGAAGAGGCGCTCGACGAGCGCAATCCGCTCCTGGAGCGGGTCAAATTTCTCGCGATTACCGCCTCCAATCTCGACGAGTTCTTCATGAAGCGCATCGGCGGGCTTAAGCAGCAGGTCGTCGCCGGGATGCAGGAGAAGACCGTCGATGGCCGCACGCCTCAGCAGCAGATAGCCGAGTGTCTTGCGCAGGCGCGCGACTTCGAACTCGAGCAGCGGAAGCTATGGCCGGCGCTGGTGGACAAGTTGCGCGAGTACGGTATCGAGGTGCTGGCGTGGGATCAGCTCAAGTCAGACGAGCAGGCGGCAATTCGCGACTACTACGTGAAGAACATTTTTCCGCTGATGACGCCGCTTGCGATGGATCCGGCCCATCCGTTCCCGTTCGTCTCCAACCTTTCGCTGAACCTGCTGGTTACGATGCGCTCGACGGAAGATCCGGATCCGATCATGGCGCGGGTAAAGATTCCGGTCGGCGCCGGCATCAGCCGATTTCTGCGGGTGGATGGGACGACTCGTTTCGTGCTCCTGGAAGACGTTATCGCACATACGCTGGATCTGCTGTTTCCGATGATGACGGTCGAGGCGTGCGAATTCTTCCGCGTGACGCGCAACGCCAATACCGAGCGCGATGAAGATGAAGCCGACGACCTGCTGGAGCTGATCGAGTCGGAGCTGCGCGACCGCAGGTTCGCCCCGATGGTGCGGCTGGAAATCGTCAAGGGCATGCAACCGGTGCATCGCGGGATGCTGGCAGCGGAGCTGGGTCTGAACGAACGCGAAGACGTGTTCGAGATAGACGGACTGCTCGCCATGCGCGACGTGATGGAGTTGACCGCGGTCGAAAATCCCGCCCTGCACGATCCGCCGCATCATCCGGTCGATCATCCCCGCCTAACGCCCGGACGCAGCATCTTTCACGTTATCCGGGACAGCGGACCATTCCTGCTCATCCATCCCTACGAGTCGTTCTCGACTTCGGTGGGACGTTTCCTGCGCGAAGCCAGCACCGACCCGAAAGTTCGCGCAATCAAGATGACGCTGTATCGGACTTCGGCTGATTCCGAGATTATCGGCTACCTATGCGACGCGGCGCGAAACGGCAAGCAGGTCGCGGTGGTGGTCGAGCTGAAGGCGCGCTTCGACGAAGCGGCCAACATCCAGTTCGCAACGAGGCTCGAGGAATACGGCATCCACGTCACCTATGGCGTGCTGGGACTCAAGACTCATTGCAAGGTGCTGCTGGTGGTGCGGCAGGATTACAATGGGCTGCGCCGCTACGCTCATATCGGCACCGGCAATTATCATCCTGGAACCGCGCGCATCTATTCCGACCTGGGACTGCTAACCTGTGACGACACAATCGGCCAGGACCTGACACAGCTCTTCAATTTCCTCACCACCGGAAATCGCGGCGGGCGGACGTTCAAGAAAATCATTCCCGCTCCTACCTTCCTCAAGCAGGCGCTGCTAGACCGCATCGAGCGCGAGATCAAAGCGAGCGCGGCCGGCGCCTCCGGACTCATTCAGTTGAAGATGAACGCGCTCGAAGACGTCGATATCACGCGCGCGCTATACCGCGCTTCGCGCGCTGGCGTGAAGGTCGATCTTATCGTGCGCGACACTTGTCGCCTGCGGCCCGGAATTGCGGGGCTTTCAGAAAACGTGCGGGTGGTAAGTATCGTCGGACGCTTCCTCGAGCATTCGCGCATCTACTATTTTCGCAATGGCGGCGCGGAGGAATATCTGATCGGCTCGGCGGATTGCATGAAGCGCAATCTCGAGAGCCGGGTCGAGGTTGTCGCGCCGGTCGAGGATCCCGCGCTGCGCAAGGAATTGCGCACGATGCTCGATTTACAGTTAAGGCCGAATCACGCCGCGTGGGAGATGCACTCCGACGGCAATTACACTCGGCTCTCGCCCAATGACCCCGCGAATAACTGCCAGCAGGCGATGATCGATCTGATCGCGAATCGCGAGATCGAGGAATCCAAGACTCGTCGGCGCCGCCGCCGCAGAGGATTCGCGCGCCGAGCCGCCAAACAAGTCGACGCCGAGAAATAACGACCCTTCAAATCGTAGGCATCTGCGGAGCTGTCGCCGACTCGGGCGGCAACACCGAAAATTTCGGCCCGCGATTTATTTTCGCCGCCTGATACTCCCAGTGAGGCATGCTCGCAGCGATCCATAGGAGTTCTACTTCACAACGATCCAAGATCGGCGAGTCCGCATTAGCGAGCAAAATAAACTCGCCCGAAATGTACTGCTGCGTCAATCGTTTCACCGGTCGGGAATTTCTTGCAGGAGTCGGTGATCTCACAGCGTGAAAATGCATCGCTCAGCGTAGATTTGCAAGTTCGCAGGGGCTGTTCCTCTCTGAGTGCGTCCAATCGAGACTAAAGGCCAAGTCAGAAAAGAAAATCAGAGGCAGGCCACGACAAGTCACCAGAAATGAGGACCCCTCAACTGCGAGCGACATGAACGCTTCTCAAGCTTCCTATTCTTCAAGAGATATTCCCGCTGGCATCCCCTATGCGTGTGTAACTGGTGAACGAGGTGAATGAGATGAAAAAGAAGATAATGGTAGCAATCCAGGCATTGGTGATGCTGGCCGCTATGGGTGCCGCTACCGGTTGTTACTATGGCGGTCCAGGATGGTGGGGCGGTCCACACTGGCACCATCACTATCATCACTAACTTCTTCACTGACGAGTGGCTATTTGCGATGCGATTTGCAAATAGCCACTCTTAGTCTCCAGCCGTTCGTTCTTTTACGGCCCGCGTTCCTCTAGAGACTTAGCCAACGACGCTGAACAAAATTTCAGCTTGAAAACTGACTACACGATCTGGGGTTCTCGCCGCGGCTCCCGGTAATTGCCATCGCTAAACGTGGATACGCGTTCACAGTCGCGCGCGGAATGGTAATCCTTTTTGTGTCATCGAGTGCTGCGCGAAGCCTATCCGCGTGATGCCGCGTACCCCAGAGGAACACCGCGTGCGGCATCAATGCTGGTATTGGATGCTCTTGATAAAGGCGTCGGCTTCGCTTGCGCCGGCGGCCGTCCCGCCACTAGGCCCGTGCTGCGCATAGATAAACCTGACGACGTATTTCGGATCGCGCGGATCGACGCACTCCAGCGTGTCTTCGTCGGTAATCACGACATAGGCAGCCGGAGCGGCCGCGTCGGCATAGTGGACCGCGAAGGTGGATCGCCCGTGGTAGCGCAGGCATAGCGCGCCATGATCCGGCGCGGCGCTGATTACCTTGTCGCCGTCCGGAAGATCCTCGCACCACTCGTCGAGGTCGTCGATACTGCCAATTCGCGACGGCGCGGCGACTCCGAGAACCAGGATTTGTGTCTCGTTGCGTCCGTCATGGCGCGTCATCTCGAACAGCGTCGGAGGATCCACGGTGTCCTGCATGTACCATCCGATGCGATCCGGGCGCTCGAACGAAAAGCCGCCGCGTTCGACCCGGCCGGGCAGGTCGCCCGCGTCGGTTTGCATCAGATGGGTGCACGCCGAAATTGCGGCCGAGCAAAAGGCGCCGATAGTCAACAAAACAACCGCCCGGCAGAGCCGGCGAAATTTCGAGCTGTGGCTGGTCCGAATCGCGCACGCGCTCATCGAAATCATCGAAGCACAAAAGCGGGATTTCTCAGAAGCCGAATTTATAACCGCCGCGATGCCGCGCGGCAATCGGATGCCATCGAAGCAATCGTCGCGCTTATCCGATTCCGAGCGTCAACTGCGGGTGAAGCTGATGCGGCTGCGGCTCAGGGGAGGCGTCATCTTCGCGGGAGGTCGCGAATCCGTAGCGGCGGCGCAATCGGTCAAAAAGGATCCGCATCCGGTCATCATAAGCGCGCGGCGCGTAGGCCGCGTGCGAGTAGAACTTGTCGATACTCTCCGCCAGGCCGGGAAAGTTCTCGCGCACGAATGGCAGAAACTTTCTTGCGGCCGCCGGACGTAAAAACAGCGACCGCCACCATACCGCTTCGGCGCCCGCCCGCCGCGCCATCCGAATCACGCTTTCTATCGCGCCCGGATCGTCCGTCAGGCCCGGTATCATCGGCATCATCAGAACGTTGCAGCGGATTCCCGCGCGCGAGAGTTCGCTGAGCGCGCGCAGCCTGAGTCCGGGCCGCGGTGCGCGCGGTTCGAGCACACGCTGCAAGCGCCGGTTGAGGGTGATTATCGAGAAGTTCACCCGCACGCGCGAGCGCCGATTTATCCGCGCCAGCAGGTCGAGGTCGCGTGCGATGAGCGCCGACTTGGTGGTGATCGAAAGGTCAAGGCCTGAGAGTTGCGCGAATACCTCAAGCATCGATCGCGTGAGCCTGAATTTTCGCTCCGCTGGCTGGTATGGATCGGTCGCGGTGCCAATCGCGATCTGGTCGGTGCCGATCGGAGTGCGAGCCAGGGTATGCGCCAGCACCTCGGCAGCCATCCGCTTGACGAAAATTCGGCGCTCGAAATCCATCGGATCGCGCAACTCAAGAAACTCATGGGTGTAGCGCGCGTAGCAGTAGACGCATCCGAATTCGCATCCGCGGTACGGATTGATAGTCCATCGAAACGGCATCCGGGGGCTGTCGCATCGGTTGAGAATCCGATGCACTGGCATCTCGATAAACTCAACGCCTCTGGCAAATTCGTCAGGTACAGCGGAGTCGGCGGCGAGAGGAAGTGCGAAATCGCGCTTGGTGGCGGGCATGCATAATTTTCGCTTTTCTTTCGCTCTCAGTCAAGCAAAACCCTTACTTTCCAAGCCTAATTCATTGCGCCAAACGCCGTTTGATGACGTTTCACGTGAAACGTGGCGCTGCAAAGAGCGTTAAATGCTCAGGCACGCGCCACTTTAATAGCTCATCCGCGATGTCGGACGTACCCTACTGCAAGGTCACAAAGTCGTATGCAGGCGGAAGCTTCTCGCAGACCGTGGCGACGCCGCTATCTATCGCGCGGATAAGACATCCGTCGCTGGTGACGCCGAAGAACCCGGCGCCCTCCGGATCGTCCTTAAGCCGCATCAGCATCCCGCGTCCCCACGCGTACTCCGCCAGCACCGGAGAGAAGGTAAAGCCGCAGTCGTCGCTCCGAAACAGCATCGCATCGGCGCCGAGGCCGCCTGTAGACCAGGTAGGTGGCGGTCCGGCGGCGGCAGCGGTGTAGATGGTCTCGACGCCATCCTCATGCACCAGCAGCGGGACCGTGTAGCTGCGGTTGATACCGTCGCCCATCTGGCGCCATGAAGCACCCGCGTTCTCGGACAGATAGAAACCGCGCCCCGTGGTGGCATAAAGGCGTCGCGAATCAAGCGGATCGACTGCGACGGTGTGCACGTCGCGATAAAGGCCGTCGTTCAGCGATTCGAAAATTCTGCCGCCGTCGCGAGTGCGAAAGACCCCGCCCTCTTCCACCCCGACGTACATCGAGTTCGGATTATGCGGATCGAACGCGATCGATCGGACATGCGGAATATGCGGCGGAGGCGGGAAGCTCCAGTTCTCGCGCCCGGGAATTTTCAGAAACCCGGCGCACTCCTGGAACGAACGGCCGCGATCGTCGCTGCGCAGCAGCCTTGCGTGAGAAGTCCCGACGAAAACCTGATCGGCAACCATCGGCGACGCCGCCAGCGCCCACACCTGCTCTTCTCGCGCGCAGGCGGGACTGATATCAGCCCACGACCGCCCGCCGTCGAGCGATCGCGCGAGCGTTCCCCGTCCGTGCAGATGATCGGTCGCACCGGCGTAAATTACCGACGGATCCGCCGCATCCTGAGTCATGCACCAGATCGCTGTCGGATCCGCAAGCACCATCAGGGGGATGCTCCGGGCAGGATCGAGAATGACGATACCCTTGGAAGTACCCACACATACCCGCATCGCGATGTTCCCCTCCCCACCTGCGTGAGGCCTAAAGAATACCGTAAATTCCAGTAGCGCAATATCGGGGCTGTCCACAGGCTGCGATTCTGAGCAGAGCGGGTTGCACATCGCGATAGCCCGCCACCGGTGCCTGTGTTATGCGAGAGAACTGCGGAAAGACGCGAAGGAATTATGGCGCAAGCCTCGAGAGCCGATGCAAACCATCCTCACGCAACCCCGGGGCAAAGCAATTCAGGGATAGTCCGATGAACGAAGTCACTCTGCGCGATGCGGCCGAGGCGGACCTCCCAGCGATCGTCGAAATCTATAACGCCGCGATTCCGGGGCGTATGGCGACCGCCGATCTGGAGCCGGCGATGGTGGAGCTCCGGCGCGATTGGTTCGCGGAGCATCAGCCGTCATCGCGGCCGCTATGGGTGCTTGACCGAGCGGGCGAAATCGTCGCGTGGTTGAGCTTTCAATCCTTCTATGGACGGCCGGCATATCTAGCGACCGCGGAAATCAGCGTCTATGTAGCGCCGGCGCATCAGCGCCGCGGCTACGCGAATCGGCTGGTCGCGGCGGCGGTAGAGCGTGCGCCGTCGCTCGGGCTCAAGACCCTGCTCGCGTTTATTTTCGAGCACAACGAACCGAGCCTTAAGTTGTTCCGCCGCTTTGGTTTCGAGACCTGGGCGAACCTGCCCGCGGTTGCCTCGCTTGACGGGATTGAGCGCGGCCTAATGATTCTGGGCAAACGAGTGGCCTAGACACCGCACGGTTTTCTGAACGGTCGATCATGTTTGCGCATGATCGATCAACTGGCCTTGATATACCCGAAACCCGTATAATGCACTCGATATTGGTTGTTATGGCGGTTGTATGCTCCATCAGGTAGCTGCGGGGCAGTTGGGTGTGGTGCAACTGATACTGGGCACGGGTCCGGTTGTTGCCGCCGTGCTGTGGCTGCTGATCGCTTTTTCGGTCGGATGCTGGGGAATAAGTCTTTATAAGCTGGTGCAGATTTCGCGCGCGCGCCGCGAGTCCGAGCGCTTCATCAACATCTTCTGGGAATCAAAGAATCTCGCGACTATCCACACCGCGAGCGTCGGCTTCACCCGGAGCCCGGTCGCGCAAGTATTTCGCGCCGGATATCAGGAGCTCCTGCAGCTCACTCGCGCCAAGCGCCAGGCGGTGGGCGCGCAAGCGGAATTTTCAACCGATCTGGGCGGAATCGAAAACGTCACCCGCGCGATGAAGCGGCAGGCCAACGTTGAGCTGACCAAGCTTGAGTATGGAACGACGTTTCTGGCAACCACCAGCTCGGCGTGCCCGTTTATCGGCCTGTTTGGCACTGTATGCGGCATAATCGTCGCGTTTGTAGGATTATCGACCGCGCATTCGTCCAGCATCCAAGCCGTAGCGCCTGGAATCGCGGAAGCGCTCATCGCAACCGCGGTCGGATTGGTAGCGGCGATTCCGGCCGTGATGTTTTTCAACTTCTTCACCGCGCGAATTCGCGTGCTCGCCACCGAAATGGAGAACTTCACTTCCGAATTTTTGAATATCGCCGAGCGTCACTTCCTCTCATAGCGTGGCGGCGGAGGCGCGGCGATGGCATTCGATTCCGGACAGCGCGGCAGTTTCGTATCACAGATAAACGTCACCCCGCTGGTGGACGTGATGCTGGTGCTGCTGGTGATCTTCATGGTCACCGCACCGATTATCCAGCAGGGCGTGCAGGTTTCCCTGCCCAAGGTGAAAGCGGAAGCGCTGCCCGGCAAGGAGCAGCAGTTCGTCGTCTCGATCACGCGCAACAACGAGATCTATCTTAATGATACGAAGCTCGACCCGCAGGCCCTGACTGACAAGCTCGCCGCGATCTCGAAAGAACGTCCGGACCGCGAGGTTTTTATCCGCGCCGACGAGCAGGTGTCGTACGGCGAGGTTATACGCACGATGGCGGCGATAAAGGCGGCCGGAATCGAGAACGTCGGGATGGTTACCGAAACGCCCGCCGGGTCAGACTCCGATTCGGAGGCCCATAAGCATCCAAGTGGCCAACCCGCGCCATAACGGCAACGAGAGGCCGCCGCGCGCGGGCTACATAGCCGCGATAGTCGTTGCCGCGCTGGCGCATGCCGCTCTGTTTGCATTCGTGATCTTCGTCCTGCCGCAGTGGTACCGATCGGCGCCCGAGCAGGTTCCCGCTTACACGGTCAAGATCGTGGACAATATTCCAGCCGGAGATTTGGGAACTCATCTGCCAAGATTGGCTCCCAAAGCGATCGAGCGAACCAAGGCAGAGGAAACGAAGCCTGAGGTGAAGCCGCCGCCGCCAAAGATCGTAACCCCGCCAGAGGACGACAAAAACGCAATCGCGCTGAACACCAAGCGGATCGAGGCGACCCCGACTCCGACTCCCACTCCCGAGCCAACGATAGCACCGACTCCGGAGCAAACCGCTACCCCTGAGCCAACCCGAACTCCGCGACCGCGGCGGCATCCGACGCCCAAGCCCACGCCGCGTCCGAAACCGACCCCAGAGCCGAAAGCCAAATCGCGGCACGAGCCCCCGAGCGTGATGGTGGCGCGCAATGATTCCGCGGAAAGCATCAAACAGCGGATGCAGAAAATCCGCGAACAACTTCTAAAGCAGCATCTGGCGGAGCTCGCAAAACACAACGAAGATGAAGAAGAGACGGGCGACGACGAAGCGACGCCGCCCGAGAACGCGCCGAGCGGAGGCGGACCGGTCATCGCCAGCGCGCCGCGTGCCGGCACCGGCTATGGGGTCGGGCCTGGAAACGGGAGCATGGGGATTCAACAGGACCCGGAATTTCTGCTCTACTATTCGACGGTGCAGGAGAAGATCAAGAAAGCGTGGAACTTCACGTCCGGATCATCCGATCTTACCGCAACGGTCGACTATGCTATCGGGCCGGATGGCGCGCTGACCGAGGCAAAAGTCGCGAACAGTTCGAAGGATGCTGCGTTTGATGATTCTGTTATCCGCGCGATTCGCAGCGCCGCTCCATTCCCGCCTCCGCCCGAGAAATATCGAGCGCTCTGGGGACAAGGAGTTGAAGCGATCTTCAAGCTTGGGGATCTCAAGGCCGGAAAATCCGGATAATTTTGGACCGGATGCTCGAATTCCGGTTATCGATGAAGTTTTACTCCATACACAGGATGCGCGCGGTTCCAAAAACGATTACCTGAGGCGCGGATAAAGCGGATGAGCAAGGCCGGCACAATCATCTATCGTACAATTTCCCGGAAAATTTCCGCCAAACGGCTCCTGTCGCTGGCCGCAATCGTCGCCGCGGTTCAAATGGCTTTGTGTGTGGGCGCCAGCGCTCAAATCAAGATGAACATCGTGGGGCCAGGATCGCAGCTTTCCTCGATCGCGGTTTCGGGGCTGAAAAGTCTCTCCGGTGACGATAATCATGATGTGTCGGGGAACTTCGTCGCGATTTTGGATCGCGACCTGGAGCTTTCCGGCTATTTTCGGCTTATCTCGCCGCACGCGTATATCGAGGACCCGCAGCAATCAGGCTACGAGCTGGGGCAGTTCAATTTCGCCGACTGGCATTCGATTAATGCCGATTTCCTGGTCAAGGGCGCAGTTACGGTGAGCGGTCAAAACGTACAGCTTACAGCGTTGCTATACGACGTGGCGCAGCAGCGTCGGATGATGGGCAAAAATTTCAACGGCTCCATGGCCGACGTGCCGCGGATGGCGCGGCGGTTTGCCGACGCTCTTTTGCTGGCGACCACCGGACAGCAGGGCCCGTTCGATACCATGCTCGCGTTCGTTTCAACCGGCGGCGGACGCTTCAAGGAAATCTACACTCAAACTATCGACGGACAGAATTTGTACCGGCTGACTGATAACCCGACCATCAATCTATTCCCGTCGTTGGACAAAAACGTCAATTCGCTTCTATATCTTTCGTACAAAAGCGGCCAGCCGGAGCTTTATCTCGCCGATCTGAAGCGCAAACTCGAGACCAGGATTGAAACCCGCCGCGGAGTTATAATTGGCGGCGCGCTTTCGCCCGACGGCCAGAGAATCGTCGCGGCGGTGGAAAACGGCGGCGCAACCAATCTGTACCTGCTCGACAAGGACGGCAACGAGCTTCGCGAGCTGACCCATACCAGCGGAATAAACGTAAGTCCCGCGTTTTCGTGGGATGGTTCGATGATCGCGTTTACCTCAGACCGGTCGGGCACGCCACAAATTTACGTGATGCCACTTTCCGGGGGCACCGCGCGGCGGGTAACCTACAAGGGCGATTACAATACCACGCCGGCTTTTTCGCCGAAGGGAGATCGAATCGCCTACCAGAGCCGCTCGGGCGGGCGTTTCGAAATCTTCGTGATTCCGGTCGGCGGCGGCGAACCGGCGCAGGTCACCGACGGAATCGGCTCGAACGAATCCCCATCCTGGTCGCCGGACGGACGTTACCTGGCGTTCAGTTCGACCCGGGGCGGAAATTCGCGGATTTACCTGGTGATGGTACAGAGCGGCAAAATTATTTCTGCTTTGACGGAGGGAAAGGGTAATGACACTTCTCCAGCGTGGTCGTGGTGGTTGGGTGACTAGAGGAGCACGCCTCGCGCGAATCGGCGCGATGGTGGTGCTGGTCGGGGCACTCGCCGCCGGCTGTTCATCCAAGAGCAAGCCGGTGCAGGGCCCGACTGCTTCGCAGATGGGCGAGAACGGTATCGGCGGAAACACCAGTTCGCTTAAGGATCTGCAGAACGGGACGCTCGGCGCAAACTCGGGCGGACCGCTCAGCGATATCCATTTCGGCTACAACACCTACAACATCGAGCCGCAGGACGGCGCCGTGCTGAAGGCGAACGCGTCGTGGCTGCAGGCTCATCCGCAGACCCGGGTTCAAGTCGAAGGACATTGCGACGAGCGCGGATCCGAGGACTACAATCTGGCGCTGGGCGCCAAACGCGCGCAATCCGCAAAGGATTACCTGGTCACTCTCGGCGTGCCGGAAAGCCGCATCTCGACCATCAGTTATGGAAAAGAGCTGCCGCTATGCACCGAACATGACGAAGACTGTTGGGCGCAGAACCGGCGCGACCATTTTGTCGTGCAGCAATAGGACAGGAGCGCAATTCCGTGCACATACGGCGGCTTATCACCCCTCGGTTCGGCTATCCCTTGGTGATCGCGATGGCGACGGCTGGCCTCTTGGCGGCCGGATGCTCCAGCCAATCCGACATCCAGCAACTCAATCAAAATGAGTTCACGCTGCGCGGAATGATCGCGAGCGATCGCCAGCAAATTGATTCGCTGCAGCAACAGGTCCGCCAGTTGCACGATCAAATTACCGAGATGCAGCATGGCGGCAACGCGACCGGCACGAGTGATCAGCTAGCCGCGGCCAACGACAAGATCTCGAAGCTGCAAACCGAGGTGAGCGCGCTGCAGGCGGGACTCGCCGCGCAGCCTGGAGCGGTGGCGATGGGGACTACACCGGGCGCGCCCACGATGGCGGGAGGTCCGCCGCCGGAGACTGGCGCTCCGGCGGTTGCCGCCCCGACCGAGCCGCCGGCGACCTGGCCTCAGGAACTGGACCAGGAGATCTCGAACGCCGAAAGCTCACGCGATCCTGGCGTGAAGCTCTATCGTTCAGGTCTGAAAGCGATGAAGGACGGCAAATATCCGCTCGCAGTCGCGGAGTTTACCCGCCTACAGCATCAATATCCGAAGTCGCCCCTGGTCGAGCCGGCCGACTATTTCGCGGCCAACGCGCTCTACGAAACGGGCAAGTATGACCAGGCGATCCTCGAATTCAACGATCTCGTGATGCGTTATCCGCGGGGACGATTTGCAGCGCAGGCGCTTCTGCGCCAGGCCGAGGCGTTTCTCAAAATGAACGACCGTATAGACGCGCGGCTGACGCTGCAGAAGCTCAAGTCCGATCATGGCGGCACACCGCAGGCGGCGGCGGCCGATACCATGATGGCCAGCCTGAGCGAATGACGCGGCGGGAGACGACGTTTGGAGATACGCTGAAGCCGCATAAGCGATGGAGATAATCCGTGACCTCGACGCACTCGCGCGTCATTCCTATCCGGTGGTCACGCCGGGAAATTTTGACGGCGTGCATTTGGGCCATCGCGCGATCCTGAAAGCCACTATCGATCGCGCACGCGCGGCCGGCGGCACCGCGTTCGCGCTCACCTACGAGCCGCTTCCGGCAAAGCTGCTGGTGCCCGACCGCGCGCCTCCGCTGATCCTGGTGCCGGACGACAAGCTCGAATTACTCAGGCTCTCCGGCTTGGACGGCGTGATCGTTGTGCGCTTCACTCACGCGCTGAGCCAGCTTGAACCTCGGGAGTTCGTGCGCGATTTCTTTCTCGCCCGTATCGGCGCGCGCGAAGTCGTCATCGGACACAGTGTGAACTTCGGTCACAATCGCGCGGGCAATGCGCAGGTAATGGTGGAGCTCGGAGGCGAGTTCGGCTTCGACACCACCGTGGTCGGGCCGGTCAAAATCGGCGGGATGGAAGTCAGCTCGACCAAGATCCGCGGTCTGATTGGCGTCGGAGACCTGCGCGCCGCCGCCAAACTGCTCGGGCGATATCATTTTCTGCACGGATGCGTGGTGCGTGGACGCGAGCGCGGCCGCACGATCGGTTTTCCGACCGCGAATATCGCCAACGAGACCGAGTGTATTCCGCCCGACGGAGTTTATGCGACGCGGCTGGTGCTGGAGGATGAAGTATTCGGCTCGATCACGAATATCGGGATGCGCCCAACGTTTGCGGAGACTATGCGCACCTTCGAGGCGCACATTTTCGATTTCGATCGCGACATTTACGGCATGCGGGTGAAGCTCGAGCTGGTCGAACGAATTCGCGGCGAGAAGAAATTCGATTCCGCGGCGGCGCTGAAGAACCAGATCTCGCAGGATCTCGCGCGCGCTCGAGAAATCCTTGCCAGCGCATAGACTATGACTGTGCGTGTTCGGCTGCGAACAACGATTGCGTTTGTCCGGCGACATCGTTCGCTAGCCGCGATCGCAGGCGTGATTAGCGCCGGGGTGATTCTTTTCCTCCTCTATCTTCGCGTCGAAAAGACATTTCCGCTGAACTCCGATGATGCGGCGGTGCTGCTCGAGGCGCGCGATTTCGTCGCCGGAAACTACCTACTGAGTGGATGGGCGACAGGATCTTTTTGCGGGTATTTCTCCAAGCTTCCTTATTTCGAGGTTGGAATTTGGCTGTTCGGGTTCAGACCAGGGTTGCTTCACGTCATTCCACCGATAATCTTCACGATTTTAGTGCTGCTTTCGCTATGGCTGGTTTACGAGAAATCACGGCCTGGCGAGTCGATCATCGCGATCGGCATAGCGTTCGCTATTCTCGGGCTGCCGTTGTGGAATCCGGCATGGCTGCTGATGCCGGCCGCGCAACACGCCGGCACTTTTTTGCTGGCGGTCGCGGCGATCCTTTGTGTCGCGCATATTGAAAAGCACCCGCAGGAGCAATGGCGGCTTTACGCCCTGTTCACGATCCTTCTGTCCGCGGCTGTGTTCGACGACAACTTCGCGTTCTACGCCGCACTGATTCCGGTTCTCATTGTTCTGGTCGTGCGAACGATACTCGCGTACCCGAGGATTCGATTCCGTGAAGCAGCGCTCGCCGTTCTGACCGCGCTGTCAGCGCTGATTGGGTATGCCGGGTCACGAATAGTTGCGCATGAAGGAGGATTCCGGGAGTTTGCGCCGCATGCGGGATTTGCCCAAGGCGCGGCTGCTCTTCTAAACAATCTGTCGCTGACGATTCGCGGCCTGCTGGTGCTCTTCGGGGTGGACGGTGCCCTTGATGGGCGGTGGTGGTTGACTGGTGAAAAGTGGTGGTTGAACGATCCGGCTGCGATAGTTCATCTGTTTGGTCTGGCCGTGGTCGCGATCGCGATCTGGCGAATTGCGGCGCGGTTTTTTAAGCGCCAGGACCATGGCGATTTAATCGTACAGATTCTTGCACTGGGAATTGCGGTTGATATTGGCGCCTACCTGATTAGCGATGTGTCGCGAGACATAGGGACCACCAGGTATCTGGCACCGACGCTAATCTACGGTGGAATAATCGGCGGTATCGAAGCATCCTCGCTACTCGCAACGCGATCGGCCAAGTTGCTCGCGGCCGGCGTGGCAGCGGTTTATGTCGCCTCCTCGGTCTCCAGCATATTCTTGAGGCCGCTCGTGAACCTTAACCGGGACGACGTGGCCGCAGCGCACTGGTTACGTGAGCATCGCCTGGCCAACGGTGTCGGCGAATACTGGGGATCGGCAATCCTGACTGTTGAGAGCCGCGGTTCGGTCAAGGTCCGCCCGGTAATGGTTGTCCCGCAAGGCATCGCTCCGTACTCGTTGGTTGGAAAACCGCAATGGTACCGCGTCATGGACGGCGCCGGATTCAACTTCGTGGTGATTGACAAAACCAGGCAGGACACGGGAGACGTCAGCGTGGCGAACATTGAGCGGCTCTTCGGACCAGCAGCTCAGCGAGTTGATATCGGTCATTACACGATCCTTGTTTGGAATCGAGAGCTTCCCCTGCTCCCGTACGTCCCACCATTTTAATTTCTTTGCGTTCAACATCCGGCCGCGACCTTCGGAAACCGCGGCAAAAAGGGATGTAACATCGTTGCTGCATAATTTGGGTTCACGATTGATCACCGTCAAGGTCTATTCCTGTTTTGTAGGAGCGAGTTAATTCCTTGCGCTTCCCACCAGTCAAAAGCCGGTTAATCAAAGTCGCCGCAGTGATCGGTGCAGCCGTGGTTCTGTCCGTGCTTTATGCGCGCTTTTCACGGACGATTCGGCTCGACTCCGACGATGCCGCTGTGCTGCTCGAGACGCGAGATTTCCTTGCCGGTAACTATCTGCTGCGGGGATGGATAACGGGGTATTTTTCCGGCTACGTCACCAAACTCCCGTACTATGCAATCGGGATTGAGTCGGCAGGCTTTAGACCGTCGCTTCTTCACACTGTTCCGGGGATCGTCTACGCGCTCCTGGTGCTGATATCGCTGTGTCTGGTTTATCTGAAATCGCGGCCGGGAGAGGCCTTGGTTGCGATCGGCATCGCGTTCGCGATTCTTGGGCTGCCGTGGCACTGGGCGTCGGTGCTGCTGCCTGCACGTCAGCATACCGGGACTTTCGTCTTGATGATTGCCGCGCTGGTCTGCATCGCCGTGATCGACAAGCGCCCGCAAACCAGATGGCGTTACGCGATTTTTTTTATTCTTCTGACTGCGGCGGTTTTCGATGACAAGCTGGCGTTTTATGTGGGGGTAATTCCCATCCTCGTTGTTCTGGCGGCGCGTATGATCCTCGCTTTTCCGCGAATCCGCCCTCATGAAGCAGTGCTGGCGGGTTTGGCGTTATTGTCGTTGCCGATCGAATTCGCCGCGACAACTTGGATCGCGAATCAAGGAGGGTTCAGAGCGACGCCACCACATGCGGCGCTCGCCGCAAGCGGTGCGGCTCTCTTGCACAACCTGACACTTGAGATTCAAGGGCTGCTCCTTCTATTCGGCGCAAATTGGAGCGTGGCTGGATCGCGATGGTTGATCGATCCGATCGCGACGGTTCATCTGCTGGGGGTTGCCGTTGTCGCGAGCGCCCTATGGCGAATTGCGACGCGGTTTTTCAGACGTCAGGACTCAGGCGATCTGGTGTTACAAATCCTGGCTCTGGGAATTATTTTCGATCTGGCTAGTTATGTATTCAGCGATCTTGCGGTTAACCTGGCGACTACCCGTTACTTGAGTCCGACACTGATCTACGGCGCGATCATAGGCGGAATTGAAACGTCTTGGCTGTTCAGCGCGCGAGCGCCTCGGCTACTCGCCGCCAGCGCGGCTGCGGTCTATGTCGCCGCCTTCGCGTCGATTCTTTTCGCGCCGATCAGGGGATTGAACCATGACGATTTGGCCACGGTGAAGTGGCTGCGAGAGCATCGTCTTGTGAACGGCGTCGGCGACTATTGGGGAGCGGGAATTCTCACAGTCGAGAGCCGCGACACCGTCAGGGTCAGACAAGTACTCACCAACAGCCAGGGGCTCTTTCCATACTACTGGGCGGCGAAGTCGCAATGGTACGATCGCAGGCACGGGTTCAATTTTGTGGTGATTGACGAAAACCAACATGATTCGGTCAGCGTATCAAACGTAGAGCGAATCTTCGGCTCGCCCGCCCGCCGCATTGATATCGGTCACTACACGATTCTGGTATGGAATCGAGATCTCCCTGTGCCTCCGATTAGTGCTTCACCTTAGTCCTCCGCTGCAAATCGATCGCCAAGAGGGACTCGCGCCGCTTACATCAACCCGCTCGGTGGGCGGGTTCGATCCATTCGCGCGCCATCTTTTCGATCCATCCTGATACCTGCGACGCATCGGCAGGCGGGTTCCCGAGCATCACAACTTCCTGCACCCCGGCGTCGCGGTAGCGCGGAAAATCGTCGGCAGTGATCTGCTTCGTGTACGGCGACACGATATATTCGACTTCTTCAGGATTACGCCCGCGTTCATGAAGCAGCGACTTGAGCTTCGTTACTTTCTCGCGCGCGTCTTTCGGATCGCAGTTGAAGCCGAACCATCCGTCGCCGTAATCGGCAACCCGCCGGAGCGCGGGAACACTCTCGCCGCCGAACATCACCGGCAGTTTCGAGCCGCGCGCGGGTTTGGGGAAGCTCTGCGCGCGATCGAAATTCACAAATTCGCCGCGATATGAAGCGGCTCCCTCGCCCCACAGCGCGCGCATCGCCTCGATATATTCGCGGGTCCGCTGCGCCCTTCTCTCAAACGGAATTCCGAGCGCAGCGAACTCCTCCGCCGACCATCCGATCCCAGCTCCCAGCACGAAACGCCCGCCGCTCAGCCGATCCAGAGTCGCGGCCTCCTTGGCCAGAACCACGGGATTATGCTCCGGCACCAGGCAAATGCCGGTCGCGAGGCGGATTTTGCTGGTGGCAGCGGCGGCAAACGTCAGAGTCAGAAAAGGATCGAGCCAGTCGGCGTCGCCGGGCAGCGGAAAC
>JASHOJ010000143.1 GCA_030041155.1 Candidatus Binataceae bacterium
TCCTGGCGAATCAGCGTTCGCACCTTCATCGCCTTGAGATAGTAAGCGTCGTAATAGCCGGTGGAGAGAGCGAAGGTGCCGAGCATGATGCGGCGCTTGACCTCGGCGCCGAAGCCGCGCGCGCGGGTCATCTCGTAGAGCGCAATATTGTCCTCGGCATTGACGCGAAGGCCGTATCGGATACCGTCATAGCGCGCCAGGTTCGCACTCGCCTCCGCGGTTGCGATCAAATAGTAGCATGCGACCGCATAGCTGGTATGTGGCAGTGAGATTTCGATCGTCTTCGCGCCCATCGCTTCGAACTTGGCAAGCGCGGCGCGCACTGACTTTTCGACCTGCGCGTCCATACCTTCGACGAAGTATTCTTTTGGAACGCCGATGCGGAGATTCTTTACCTCGCCGCTGAGGGCGCGTTCGTAATCGGGAACCGGACGAGCGGAGCAGGTGGAGTCGCGCGGGTCGTGGCCGGCGATCGCGCGCAGCATGATTGCGGCGTCGCGCACGGTTTTGGCAAACGGGCCGACCTGATCGAGCGAAGACGCGTAGGCGATTACTCCGAAGCGGCTTACGCGCGAGTAGGTGGGCCTGATTCCCACCACTCCGCAGAACGAGGCCGGTTCGCGAATCGAGCCGCCGGTATCGGTGCCGAGCGAGGCGAGGCATTCGTCGGCGGCCACGGCGGCGGCGGAGCCGCCCGAGGATCCGCCTGAAACGCGGGTGAGATCGTGCGGATTCATCGTCGGCCCGAAGGCGGAGTTCTCAGTGGACGAGCCCATCGCGAATTCGTCCATGTTGGTCTTGCCGACGAACACCGCGCCTTGCTCGCGCAGCCTGGCGACAACGGTTGCGTCGAAAGGCGGGACGAAGTTTTCCAGGATTTTCGATGCGCAGGTGGTTGCAATGCCCTTGGTCGCGTAGATGTCCTTGATTCCAATCGGAATGCCGCACAGCGCGGGCGCGGCGCCGGCTTTGATCCGGGAATCGGCGCGCTCAGCCTGCGCGAGCGCTTCATCCGCGGTGATTTTCAAAAACGCATGCAGGCGCGGCTCGACCGCCGAGATCCTGGACAGGCAGGCACGGGTCAGCTCCACGGACGAAATTTCGTGCTTCCGAAGCCGGCTCGAGGCTTCGGCGATAGTCAGTTCATTCAATTTAGTTGCTGTATCCGCCACGATCGATTACTCAGTAGCCACGTATCTCATGCCAAATGGCTATTCTCTCTTTCTGTCATCGTGAGAGTTTTTGTGAATGTTTGCGCGGGCGCAATCGCTGCGCGCCGATCCCTCGGCTTCGGCCGCAACGGCCTGCGCTCGGGATGACAGCTAATGGCGTGCGGCGGTTCGTGCTCGATCGCGCGGCATGCAGCGGCAATTCAACTGCCCGGCTCGAAATTACACAGTTCACTTGATGTCATCCTAAGCGAGACATTGTTTTGCCGAGTCGAAAGCCTGCCCTGAGCCTGTCGAAGGAGATCGGCGCGAAGCGATAATCTATTCCAATCATTCGATTATCTTCGGTACTTTGAAATAGCCGCGCTCGCGCGCCGGAGCGTTGGCGAGCATCTCCTCGGGCGCGGGATGGTTAGTCACCACATCGGGGCGCATCGGCGTGCCGGACTCTCCCACCTGGGTGGTCGGCTCGACCGCCGCGGTGTCGAGCGCGCTCAACTGATCGACGTACTCGAGCATCCGATCCATGTCCGCGCGCAGTCGCTCCAGCTCGGCGTCGCTGAATTCGAGACGCGCAAGCTGCGCCACGTGCCGGACCTGCTCCAGCGAAATTTTGCTCACCGCCATGAGCTTTGGATGTTAACATCACGGCGTTTGCGTGTCAGGGACCGGCACGATCGCTTTCTCGCGCGGAGCTGCCTTCGGCGTGATTCGATCGGGCGAGTCGGCTAAAGATCTTCTCGGCGCTGCCAAAGGGGGCACGAACGTGAATAAGATGAGGCGGCGGGTAAGCGGCGCGTGGATGATTGCTGAACGATTCCGAGCGTTGGTCGAGCCGGTTCGGCGGTTCTTCACGCCGCGCGCGCTTCCGTTGCCTGGTGTGGCGCGGTTTCGCTTCGGCCGCGCGGGAGAGCATTTGGCGGAGCGAAGCCTGCGCCGGCTGGGATACCGGATTGTAGAGCGCAATTATCGCGCCGCGGGCGCCGAGATCGATCTGGTCGCGATGGACGGCGAGACGCTGGTATTCGTCGAGGTAAAGCGCCGCGGAGGAACCGGCGCGGGCGCGCCGGAAGAGGCGGTCAATCAAGCGAAGCAGGAGAAGATTCGCCGCGCGGCGGAGGTGTTCGTGGCGCGCTATCATGAGGCCAGGCGCGACGCGCGCTTCGACGTGATCGCGATCGTGGAAAATGAAGGACGCAGCACGCTGCGCCATTTTAAGGACGCATTCTGAATGCTCGATATCAAGCTTATCCGTGAACATCCCGAGCTGGTGAAGCAGGGTCTTAAGAATGTCGGCGCGGATCCGGCCGAACTCGATCGCGTGATCGAGGCCGACGCGCGCCGCCGCAAGCTTCAGTTCGAACTCGACGAGATGCGGGCGCGGCGGACGCGAGAATCCAAGGAGCTGGGCAAGGCGTCGGCTGAGGAACGCGAAGGCAAGCGGGCCGCGATGCGCGAGCTAGGGGAACAAATCGCCGCGGGCGAGCGCGACCTTGCCGAGATCGAGCGCGATTGCGAGTCGCTGATGCTGATGCTTCCGAATCTGCCGCGGCCCCAGGTTCCGGTTGGAGCGAGCGACGCCGACAATCGAATTGTGCGCAGCGAGGGAACTCCGCAAGAGTTTACCTCATTCAAGCCGCTGCCGCATTGGGAGCTTGGCGAGAAGCTTTCGATTATCGATTTCGCGCGCGGGGTGAAGATTTCCGGGACGCGCTTTCATTTCCTGGTCGGCGCGGGCGCGCGGCTGGAGCGCGCGCTTATAGCGTGGATGCTCGATATCAAGACGCGGGAGCAGGGTTATCTCGAACTCGCGCCGCCGCTGATGGTCAATACCGCGACCGTGATTGGCAGCGCTCATCTGCCGAAATTCGCCGACACGATGTATCGCGATATAGAGGAGGATTTCTATTTCATCCCGACCGCCGAAGTGCCGCTGACCAATCTGTACGCGCGCGAGATAATTGAGGAAAAGCGCCTGCCGATCTATCTCACCGCGTATACTCCGTGTTTCCGCCGCGAAAAAATGTCCGCCGGGCGCGACGTCCGCGGCATCAAGCGGGGGCATCAGTTCGACAAAGTCGAGATGGTGAAAATCGTACATCCCGCCAGCTCGGATTCGGAGCTGGAGAAGCTGGTCGAGGAGGCGTGCGAGGTCTGCCGGCGGCTCGAAATCGCGTTCCGCGTGGTGCAGATGTGCACCGGCGATCTGGGGTTCGCGGCGGCCTCGAAGTACGACATCGAGATGTGGGCGCCAGGATGCGCGGAGTGGCTGGAAGTCAGTTCCTGCTCAAACTGCTGGGATTTCCAGGCGCGGCGCGCGCAGATCCGATTTCGGTCGGGCAGGGACAAGCCGGAGCTGGTGCATACGCTGAACGGATCGGGGCTGGGCCTCCCGCGGACGCTTATCGCGGTGATGGAGAATTATCAGAACGAGGACGGCAGTATCACGATTCCAAAAGTGCTGCGGCCCTACATGGACGGCGCGGAGAGAATCACCAAGGCGTGAGGAGCATAGGCTCGGGATGACAGCATTCTTTGTGTCATCTTGAGCGGAGGCCGCTGCGCCGAAGCCGAAAGATCCCTCCGCCATCGTTCGGCGGATTCTTTTGGTTGCTTCCTGCGCTCCCACCATTAACGAGAAAGGGGAGGACTTTTGAGGAGCGGATTAATTGAGGATTTCTGTCGCCGTAACATTGCCGTAACAATCCGTCACTATGCTTAAGCCGTGCGGGGTGGCTCGCGGTTTTCCCGAATTCTGGACACGAGTGGCGGGATGTTGTCAGACTTGGGCACATCGGTGGCGGAAAATGTAGCAGTGATTCAGCGCGAGCAGCGCCGAATTCGCGTCCACGTCCGCTTGTTTGGCGACCGGGTATTCAATCTGGTCACTATCGCGCTCGGGTCGACGATTCTGCTTCTCCTGGCCGCGCTGGCGGTGGTGCTGATTGTCAAATCAACACCATCGATCGAAAAATTCGGTCTGTCATTTCTGGTGACCAGCGATTGGGATCCGGTCAACGACGTCTATGGTGCGCTGCCGTTTATCTACGGCACCGTCGTGTCGTCGGCTATTGCGCTGCTGATCGCGGTGCCGATGAGCCTCGGCGTGGCGCTGTGCCTGAGCGAGATGGCGCCGGACTGGCTTTCGCGCCGGCTTGGCTTCCTGGTCGATCTGCTGGCCGCGATCCCGAGCGTGGTTTACGGTCTATGGGCGATTTTCGTGCTCGGCCCGTGGCTGCGCGATCACGTCGAATCGTCTCTCGGAACTTACCTCGGATTTCTTCCAATCTTCACCGGACCGCACGTGTCGGTCGGGATGCTGACGGCGGGGGTGGTGCTCGCGATCATGGTGATTCCGTATATCTCGTCGGTGTGCACCGACGTTTTTCGGCTGGTGCCGCAGACTCAGCGCGAAGCCGCATTCGCGCTCGGCGCGACCCGCTGGGAGATGGTCCGGATGGCGGTGCTGCCGTACGGTCTGACCGGCGTTATTGGCGCGATTATCCTTGGCCTGGGGCGCGCGCTGGGCGAGACGATAGCGGTAGCGATGGTGATCGGGAACTCGCCGCAGATCTCGAAATCGCTGTTCGCGCCAGCGGCGACGCTCGCCAGCGTTATCGCAAATGAATTCGCGGAAGCAACTTCCGACATGTACGTGTCGGCGCTGATCGAGCTGGGGCTGGTGCTGCTGGGCGTCGGGATAGTGCTGAACGTGATCGCGCGCCTGCTGGTCGCCGCGGTCGCGCAGCGGCGCTTCGGAGAGGAGCGCTGATGGAGTTAAGCGTCGAAAGCCGCGGCAACTACGTCTACCGCAAGGCGAAGAGCGATCTGATGATGGGCGTGACGGTCGCCGCGACCGTGGTCACCCTGCTGCCGTTGTTCCTGATCCTCGGCTATCTGATCGTCAAGGGCGCGGCGAGCGTGAACTGGGCGTTCTTCACCCATATGCCGGCGCCGGTGGGCGAGAAGGGCGGCGGGATGGCCAACGCGATCGTCGGCACGCTTGAGGTGGTCGCGATCGCTTGCATGATCGGGGTTCCGCTGGGAATCGGCGCGGGACTTTATCTGGCGGAGAATCGGGGCGCCCGTTATTCCTCGGCAATCCGGTTCGCGGCCGACGTGATGATGGGGGTGCCGTCGATCGTGGTCGGCATTTTCATCTATGGGGTCGTGGTTCATCCGATGGGAGGGTTCTCCGCCATCGCCGGATCGATAGCGCTGGCGGTGATCATGATTCCGCTGGTTACCCGCACCACGGAAGAGATAATCGTCCTGATTCCGCATGAACTGCGCGAGGCGTCGCTTGCCCTCGGGGTTCCGCAATGGCGGACCTCGCTGTCGGTAATCGTGCGCAGCGCGATGAGCGGAATCGCAACCGGCGTGATCCTCGCGATCGCTCGGGTGGCGGGCGAGACCGCGCCGCTTTTGTTCACCGCATTCGGCAACAACTTCTTCTCAACCTCGGTGGCCCAGCCAATCTCCACCCTCACGGTGCAGGTTTATACCTACGCGATTTCGCCATTTCCAGACTGGCAGCGGCAGGCGTGGGCGGGAGCGCTGGTGCTGACCGTGATTGTGCTGGCCCTGGAGCTTGGGGTCAGATGGTTCACCGGAGGGCCGGCAAAATCCGCGCATTGACGATGGCCGACAAGCTGATAGTTCGCAGACTCGATGCGTGGTTCAAAAACGTGCAGGCGCTAAGGGATATCAACCTGTCGTTTCCGGAAAACAACGTAACCGCGATTATCGGCCCCTCGGGATGCGGCAAATCGACCCTGGTAAGATGCCTCAATCGGATGCACGAGGTGGTTCCCGGAGCGCGCGCCGAAGGCGAAGTGCTGTTGGACGGCGAGAATATCTACGCGCCCGCAGTGGACCCGGTGCAGATCCGGCGGCGAATCGGGATGGTGTTTCAGAAACCGACTCCGTTTCCGACCATGTCGATCGAGGATAATGTCGCCGCGGGCCTGACCCTTAACCGGATCAGTCTGCCGCACGCGGAACGCGACCGGGTGATCGAAAAAAGCCTCCGCCAGGCCGCACTGTGGGAGGAGGTAAAGGACCGGTTGCGCCGTCCGGGCGCGAGTCTGTCGGGCGGGCAGCAGCAGCGCCTGTGCGTGGCGCGCGCGCTCGCGGTCGAGCCGGAAGTGCTTTTGATGGACGAGCCGTGCTCGGCGCTCGATCCGATATCGACCGCGCGTATCGAAGAGCTATTGCTCGATCTCAAGACGAGTTACACAATCGTTATCGTGACGCATAACATGCAGCAGGCGGCGCGCACCGCCGACCTTACCGCCTTCATGTACCAGGGCGAACTGATCGAGTTCGGAGACACCCGGCAGATTTTTACTAATCCGGTCCGCCGCGAGACGGAGGATTACATCACTGGCAGATTCGGTTAAGCCGCCCGGAGGAAAAGATGGAGAACGCGCAGCCGCAACACACTAACCGCCATTACGAGGAAGATCTACGCTCACTGCGCGCGGGCCTCTTGAAGATGGGCGGGCTCGTGGAACGGCAAATCGCGGAGGCGATCGAGTCGCTGGTCAGCCGCGACAGCGATCACGCGCGCGCGGTGATCAAGAACGACGAGGAAGTCAACCGGATGGACGTGAGCAACGACGAGCAGTGCATCCGGCTGCTCGCGCTGCATCAGCCGACCGCGAGCGATCTGCGGTTTATCACCACCGGGCTCAAGATCACGACCGACCTGGAGCGAATCGGTGACAACGCGGTCAATATCTGCGAGCGCGCGCTGGAACTCAACGAGGTTCCTCAGCTCAAGCCCTATGTCGACCTGCCGCGGATGGCGGAAGTCGCGCAATCGATGGTGAAAGACTCGATCGACGCGTTCATGCGCAACGATGTCGAGCTGTCGCGCCAGGTGATCGAGCGCGATGACGAGGTGGACGCGCTAAACTATCAGATCTATCGCGAGCTTCTGAGCTATATGGCGGAAGACCCGCACACTATCGGCGCCGCCACTCGCCTCCTGTTCATCTCGAAGTACCTCGAACGGATCGCCGATCACTCGACCAATATCGCGGAGATGGTGGTGTTCATGGTCAATGGCAAAGTCGTTCGCCACATGGACAAGAAGAAGCAATGAGCCAAACGGCGGCATCGGCGGAGGAGCGCCACGGACCGCGTCCGCGCGTCTTGGTCGTCGATGACGAAGCGGATATCCGCGAGCTGGTTCGCTATAACCTGGAGCGCGAAGGCTTTGCCGTGGAAGAGGCGGGCGACGGGCCGCAGGCGCTCGAAAAACTGCGCCGCCGAACTCCCGACCTGCTGCTGCTCGACCTGATGCTGCCTGGGATGCCGGGGCTGGAGATCTGCCGCCAAATCAGGAGCGTCGGCGAAACCGCGCATCTGCCGATCCTGATCCTGACCGCCAAGGGCACCGAAGTCGACAAGGTGCTGGGCTTGGAAATCGGCGCCGACGATTACGTGGTCAAGCCATTCAGCCCGCGCGAGGTCGTGGCGCGAATCCGGGCGCTGTTGCGCCGCGCGAATCCGCAGAGCAGCTTGGAACCAGGCGGAATCTACGAGCGCGGACGGCTCAGGATGGATTTCGGCACGTACCAGGTCTTCGTCGATGCGCAAAAGCATGAACTTGCTTTGCGCGAGTTCGAGCTGCTCAAATTCTTCGCCCAGCATCCGATGCGCGTGTACACGCGCGAACAGTTGCTCGATATGGTGTGGGGACGCGACACTTTCGTTGAGCCGCGGACGGTCGATGTTCACGTGCGGCGCCTGCGGCAGCACATAGAACGCGACGATGCGAACCCGGAAATAATTCTGACGGTCCGCAGCGTTGGCTACCGCTTCAACCCCGAGGCGCTTGGCTAATCCGGCGAAGCTCAAGACCTTTCTGGCAGTTATCGCGGGACTGCTGCCCGCTATAGTGTTGCTCGCGATCCTGTCCGCGTACGGAGCGGTGCAGGGGTGGCTGGTGGCGCTGGTGGTCGTAATCGGGCTGGGCGCGGGCCTCGGACTGTCCTTCGTTGCGGCCGCGATCTTCGACGATCATGCCGAGCGGCTTGACGCGATCGCGTCGAGCCTCGCCGAGCATACCGCGCCGCCTCATCTGCTCGCCGGCGCCGATGATGCGATGGGCCGTGCAGAACGCAGGCTGTTGGATGCGACCGATGCGGCGCTGGACGAGATCGACTCGCTCGCCGAGCAGCGCGATGAATTCGCCGCGATCCTGCGCAGCATGACCGAGGCGGTGGTCGTGGCGGGAAGCCGCGGCGAGGTGGTGGTGGTCAACGGCGCGGCGCGGCGGCTGTTCGCGCTCGAGCCGGAGGGCGAGTATCGCGGGCGCGACTTCGTCGAGCTATGCCGCGATCCGCGGCTGCAGCAATTCCTTACCAGCGCGATACGATCGGAGCACGCCGAAGTTGCCGAGTTCCAGATCCAGAACCCTGCGCCGCGCCATCTGAGCGCCAGCGCCGCGCCGGTCAGCTCTTCGCTCGGCGCGTCGCGCGTGTTCGTCTTCCACGACATCACTCAGTTGAAGGCGTACGAGACGGTGCGCCAGGATTTTATCGCCAACCTTACTCATGAACTTCGCACGCCGCTCACCGCTCTGCATGGCTATGCGGAAACGCTGATGGCGGGTGTCGACGATAAGCAGACGCAGAATCGGTTCCTCGGAATAATCGATCGGCAGGCGCGCCGTCTTGCCCGCTTGCTCGACGACCTTATCTCGCTTTCGGATCTCGAGCGCGGAAACGCACCGGCGCATGTGGAGAGCCTCGATCCTCGAAGCGTGCTCGCAGAGGCCGCCGACCTGATGAGCGAGTCGGCGCGGCGCGAGGGAGTAAGGCTGGAAGTGCGATGCCCCAGCGATCTGCCGCATATCGCGGCCGATCGCGATCAGCTTCACCAAGTGATGGTCAATCTGCTCGACAACGCCATCAAATACACGCCGCGCGACGGGCAGGTGACGGCATCGGCGGCGCCGGCCAACTTAAATGGCAGCGAACGCCCGCGCGCGATTGCCCTGATCGTCGCCGATACTGGCGAGGGTATCCCTGAGCGCGACATTCCGCGGCTGACCGAGCGCTTCTACCGCGTTGACCGAGCGCGGTCGCGCGAACTCGGCGGCACCGGACTTGGCCTCGCGATCGTCAAGCACATCGTGCAACTGCATCGCGGCGTGCTAAAAATAGACAGCAAGCTTGGCGTCGGCACCACCGTCAGCGTCACGCTGCCGGTGGCCGAAGGTTGACCCGGTAAGTCGGCATCTTGCGAGCCGCGCCACGATGTGAAAATTTCGAGAGTTCGACGCGCCCGTAGCTCAGCGGATTAGAGCAATAGACTACGGATCTATGGGTCGGGGGTTCAAATCCCTCCGGGCGCGCCAATTATCTTTGCGTTGAGGATCAAGCAGTTAATCGATTCGGGCCGGCGGGCGAGCGCGCCCACGGGATCGCCGAGACTGCCTTAATCCTGCCCACATTTTCCAAATGTCGGACCGCTCCGGGTTCAAGCCATCTCCCAAGGAGACCTCCGCGCTTGGGTCTTGAACCCTCGCTTCTCAAGCCGCTATTAGAATTCTAAACACTCGTTTAGGATTTCGTATAAAGTTGACTAATGCTTCTTTCGATTTTTTCAGGTAATTTCGTCATCTATTCGCTATGCGCGTAGTCGTCGAAAAAAAATTCTTGCTCGATGCCCTTTTCATTGGCAACATGCCCATTGAAATGTCCTTGCATCGAAAAGGCGGGTCCTGTCGCTTCTAGTCGTATGGTTAGTGACTCTCACGTGACCGGTAGTTCAATGGAGAAGGACGCGCCGTTACAACCCGAACAAATCCTTCTCGTTGAAGATGATCCCGACGCGCTCGACGCTCTGTCCGAACTGCTTCAGCTCCACGGATTCTCCGTTCTAAGGGCGCACAACGGTCAGGAAGCTTTGGACCGGCTGCGCGAATCGGCTGGGGCGCGGGTTATCGTGCTCGATCTCTCGATGCCGGTGATGGACGGGTGGGAGTTCCTTCGTCGGCGAAAAGCTCAACCGCAAATTGCGAAAATTCCGGTTATCGTCGTCACCGCGTTCCCAAACACGGGCGTCATCGATGCCGATCTGGTTCTGCAGAAGCCGGTGCTGATCGAAAGCCTGATGGACGCGCTGGCGCAGTTCTGCTGACCAGCCGCGTCGCTCAGTCGCCGGGCTTGCGAAGTTTGGTTACTTTCGATTGCGTAACCTGCTCGACCGCAATCTGGAACGTGAGGGTGAACCTCGCTCCTCCGGGTTCAAGGTTCTGAGCCTCGATCTGTCCGCCCACGCGCCGCATCAAGTCGCGCGCCATCGAAAGTCCGAGACCGGTATTGTTCGGCTTGGTGGTGAAGAAGGGGTCGAAAATCCGCGCCAGATGCTCCGGTGCGATCCCGGAGCCGGTGTCCGAGACCGACACGATGACGTTCTCGCCCTCGGGCCGCGCCTCGATAGCGATCGTCCCACCATCGGGCATCGCGTCGCGCGCATTCATGAACAGGTTGACGAACAGATGCCGCAGTTCCGAGCGCCATCCCCACACCTGGGGCAGGCTTAGGGGGATTCCTCTCCGGTCGATCCTTATCCGGCCGCCACGCAGGGTCGGAACCCGCTCGATCGAATACTCAACCATCTCAAGGGCATCGCGGATAACCTCCGGCAGGCCGACCTTCTCCTTTTCGGCCGGATATTGGGAGTGCGCATAATCGGTAACCCTGCGTACTCGTGCCGCCGAATCCCGGATGAGCCGTTCCAGAGCGACGAATTGCGGAACCTGCTCCCGCGTGGCGCTAGCCTTGATCACGTTGAGCCTCAGCACTACCGAATTCAGATTGTTGTTGAGATCGTGGGCCAGACCGGAAGTTAACTCCCCGATAGCACGCAGTCGCTCACTGCGGAAAAGCTGCTCATTTTGGACCCGCATCCCCTCCAGCGCCAGGATTTCTCGGGTAATCTCGATTCCCACCCCCGCAATGTACTTGTGGCCCGCGATAGTCATTGGGAACCGCAGCGTAAACACGAACTCGACCCGGTGTCTGCGGTTAGCCAACTCCGTATTTTTTAGCGGAGTGCCGGTTTCCAGTACCTGACGGTCGTTGTTCATGACGCCGGTCGCCATCTGAGGGAACAGGTCGGCGTCGGTTTTGCCAAGCCATTGCGATTTTGGCATCCTGAAGTCGTCTTCGCATCCGCGATTGACGAAGACGTACTTCCCGGTTTCGTCCTTCACCCATACCCGAGCGGGTACTTCAGCGAAGAAATCTGAAAGAAAGGTCTCGGTTGAGACTTCAAGACCGGTCGTGCGAACCGACTTTTTACTGGAGCGCGTTGACTTCTTTTTCACCGCCTCTCTTCCTACCCGCCCGACTGCGATGCGCCAGTGTAGAGATGGAGATATGCCTTGAGCATCCTATTGGATTCAAAGCATATTACGTTGTCAACTCCGCCGAAAGGACATTTGCACAGGGCATTTTTTACCGACGTGAAGTAACCCCCAGCTAGGTCAATAAGCCATTAGAATTTGGCCGGATACCGAGGCGGACTCGTGGCATGACGTATGCTGCTCCGCAATAACCGAGGGGAATGCAGGAGATGCGGAGAAAATGATCAGTTCAGCGCGTCTTTCCGTGATCATAGCGGTCGCCGCCCTGGCCATCCCAATCATGGTCGGTTGCGGTTCGACCGAGCATACAAAGGAAACTACCACCACAACTTACGTTCCCGTTCGGCCGGCCCCCGTCATCGTCCAGCAACCTGCGCCTCCGGTCGTAGTTGAACCCGGTAACACCACAACCACCACCACGGTACAGCGAACCTATCCTGCAGAACCGAGTTCCAACGACACCACCACGACCACCTCCACCAAGCGCACCTACACCACGACCGATCCGTATCAGAACGGGAACGAGCAGAGCAGTTCGTCCTATCACAGCGAAACCACCACCGTTACCCCCGCACCTACCTCTGTCGTACCTGAAGACTAGCTGTGATTGGCGAAGCTTATCTGCTCTGATTGTGCCAGCGGGGAGCCGCGAGGCTCCCCGTCCGGTTTCATCCTCTTCGTTACCGCGGATAATCCATGGCAGCTCGCTCTCCGATTTTTGCCGTGCTTTCGCTTGCGGGAGGCATCGCGATTCCGCTGACCGCCGGCGCGCAGAAGTCAGCGCCAGCGCCTGCAGTTGTGACCAATCGCTCGCTCAGCGTGCAGTCTGATCAGGCCTCGTTCGTTCATCATCATCACTATAATTCCGACGCCGAGCGCGCCCGCGACGACCTCATTATCACCCAGGTCAAAAGCGCTTTAATTAAAGACGGTGTTGCACGCGACTACCCGGTTGAGGTTGATTGCGACCACGGCACGGTTTTGCTCAACGGTGTCGTCAGGTCGCCGGCCGAGATTGCACGAGCCGGAGAGATCGCGCGCTCCGTGCCCGGCGTGGTCGCGATAAACAATAAGCTTCGCCACCACGGCGAATAGCTCCGCCGGGCAGAATCGCTTCGCGCCGATCCCCTTCGGACAGGCTCAGGGCAGGCTCTCGACTCGCGAGGCGCTCGCTCTGGATTATAGCAATCCTTGTGTCACCCTGAGCGCAGGCTGCCGGAGTCGAAGGGTCTCTCCGCTATTGTTTGGCGGATGGCGCCTTTCGCTATCCTTGTGGCCACCCCCGCGCGCTCACTTCGCGTCGTGGAAGATGATTCCGAGCGCGTAGCGGGTCCCGCTCGTGATCGTGCTGACGCCGTGGCGCACATTTACCCGGTAATGGCCGCGCGCGCCCTGAATCGGCCTATATCGATTCGGGAAAATAACCCCGCATCCCGATTCCTCCGCGATTGCGACGCCGCGCGATTGAGCGCGCGGCCGCTGCTCGACCAATAGCAGCTCTCCGCCGGTGAAATCGCGCCCGCATACGCTCAGCGCGCAGGTAAATTGCAGCGGAAACGCCACTTCGCCATATAGGTCCTGATGCAGGCAGTTGTAGCCCTGCGCCTGATACTTGAGCATCAGCGGAGTAGGGCGATCCTGTCCGTGCTCGCGGCAGATCTCGATAAAGGCGCTGAGCGTTTGCGGATAATCGGCGCCGCTTTTCAATCCGCGCGCCCATCGGTTCGCGATCGGCGCGAGATGCGCATAAAAGGCTTCGCGCAGCTCGGCAACAATCTCCGGCAGCGGATACGCGAAGTACTTGTATTCGCCGTCGCCATAGCGAAGCCGCGCCATATCGATACGGCTGCGGAACCGCTCGCGATCGGGGTACATCGCGATCAGATCGCGGCACTCGCCGGGCGCGAAAATCCTTCCGGTCAGCGCGTAGCCGCGGCCGTCAAGCTCGCTTTCGATCCGCTTCCAGTCGAGTGCCGCGACTCTCGACGCGAACTCTGCGGGCTTGCGATACACGAGCGGCGGCGCGCCGGGCGCTCACTTCGTATGCTCGCGAATAAACGCGCCTATCCGGTCGATCGCCTGCTGCGATTCGTCGAGCATCGGCGCGAACGCGTGCCATACGTGGATCATGTTTTCCCACGGCTCCAGGCTGACCGCGACTCCCGCCTTGCGCGCGCGCTCCGCAATCCGTGCGGCGTCATCGAACAGGGTCTCGGCGCCGCCGACATGGATCAGCAGCGGCGGCAATCCGCTCAAATCCGCGTAGAGCGGGGCGGCCAGCGGAGTGCGCGGATTTTGCCCGCCCAGATATGCGGCCGCCATCTGCAGCAATCCCGGTTTCTGCACTATCGGGTCCGCGCTCGCCCGCGTCGTCATCGACTCGCCGATCGCCTCCATGTCGACCCACGGAGAAATCGGTACTCCGGCCGCCGGCATCTTGAGCTTCGCATCTTTGATTGCGACCAGCGCAGCGATTGCCAGTCCGCCGCCCGCGGAGTCTCCCGACACCGCGATCCGCGCGGGAGAAAGCCCCTGCGCGAGCATGTAGCGATAAGCGGCGACTGAATCTTCCACCGCCGCGGGGAACGGATACTCTGGCGCGAGGCGATAATCGATAAGCAGCACCTTTGCCTGGGCGGCGCGCGAGATTCGTCCGGCGAGTGCACGATGGGTATTAATCGAACCGATAACGTAGCCGCCGCCGTGCAGATAGAGCACCGCGCGAGAGTTGTCGGCATTGGGCGCGGCGACCCATTCCGCCTTTACTCCGCCGGCATTTGCCGGCTCGCATTTGATATCCGCCTCGACCGGAAACATCGCGCCCATCTGCTCGTAGCCCGCGCGCAGCTCCTGGAATGAAAGATTGGGATTCATCGGCTGCGATCGCAGCAATTGGATTAGCGAGTCGAGTTGTTGCTTCGACATCGGAAAATCACCTCCGCTGCTTAGCGAATATCATTGACTCTATCCCCGCGCCAATCGTGCCTATGGGCCCGGTGTGGACGGCGATACCAATTGCTTGCCGAAAAGCTCTGTGGCGGGTTAACCGCGGAGCCAGAACATTCCTTGCTTATGGTCTGACGCGACGCGGCGAAGGGGCTCTGAGGTTGTTCCACGCCGCGCTGGCCAACACATCTTCTGCCCTGGCGAGTTGCTTGACGTCGCGAGGACGGGATCCAAGAAGCCAGAGTCGCGTGAACTCGTCTGCCGGCCCGATCCAAAGCGCATGGTACAGGTGAGGCGAGAGACGCCTAAGTAGCCCCTGTCGTAAATGTTCGGCTAGCCACGCGCCGGTTTGCCCGAAAAATGCGCGATTGAGGTTCTGGGCCCGCGCCTCAGAGGCCGCTGCGACTTCCGGCTCCCGGCAATGAGTTAAATAGGCCGCCAATTCCTGGTTGTGGCCAGTCCACCTGAGATGCTGACGCACAGTGCCTTCGATTCCTGCACGGGCTTCCCGATGCCGGCGCAATTCCCTCAGGAATGCGCTTTGGTAGGAATCCAGAATCTCGAGATACAGTGCCGCGGCAACCTCGACCTTGCCTTGAAAGTGATGATAGAAGCTTCCCACGCTCGCGCCCGAGCGTTCTAGAATCTGCTCAAGGGTGGTCGCGCCGAATCCGTTGTTCAGAAACAGGGACAACGCCGCTTGCAGGATTGCCTGTTGCCGGGCGCGCGAAGCTTGCGCTCGAACTCCGTTTTCCACGCGAAGATAGTAGCGTTTGACAACGCATTTTTTCTAGAGGATTATTCTGAAGAATAATATTCTAGATATTTGCTCTGAGAGGCAGAGCGATAGAACCAGCCCGCCCAACTCCAAGGAAAATCTTCGAGACCTTGGGAGCGTTTCGACGCACCGCGGCGATGAAAGCGGCGGTCGAACTCGACTTGTTCACGGCGATCGGCGAGGGTGCCGATACACCATTGAAGCTCGCCGAGTGTTGTTCGGTGTCAGAGCGCGGGGCACGAAAGTTATGCGACTACCTGACGATGCTTGGATTCCTCGAAAAGAAGGGTGACGCCTACTCGCTGGGTTCCGATGCCGCCGCTTTTCTGGATCGGCGTTCGCGCGCTTATTTGGGCGCGCCGGCATCCGAAGCTCTCGCGGGGCAGGCGTCCATTGCAGCATTTTCGACTCTTGCCGAAGCGGTCCGTCGGGGAGGAACAGCTCTTACGGGCGGCGGCACGCTCGCACCTGAGCATCCGATGTGGGTCGCCTTCGCGCAGGCTATGGCGGTGCCGGGAGTGTTGCTGGCGCGCCATCTCGCCGACTGTTTGACCGAGCGGGATCATCCCCCTCTCAGGATACTTGACATAGCAGGCGGCCATGGACTCTATGGCATCGAGTTCGCCAAGAGAAATTCACGTGCCGAGGTTTTTGCAGTGGAGTGGCCCCAGGTACTGGCGGTTGCCCAACGCAACGCCGAGAGTGCGGGAGTCTTGGATCGCTTCCATCCGATCCCCGGCGACGCGCTGAAGGTGGATTTCGGCGCCGGTTACGATCTCGCACTCATAACAAATTTTTGCCCAGATGCCGGCTCTACCGAGGACCTGCTCAAACGAATTCGCTTTTCGCTGGTCGAGAAAGGACGGGTAGCGCTTTTCGAATTGATGCTGAACGACGACGGAATCTCTCCGCCCGCTGCCGTAGATCTGAACCTCGCCCTGCTGGCAACGACGCCGTGTGGCGAAACCCGTACCGGGTCGCGACTGACAGAACTGCTCAATCGTGCAGGATTCGATCGAGTCGAAATTCGCGAGGTACCCTCGGCACCGAATCGCGTGGCCATCGGCTACGTGGCAGACCGCGACGCTGCCGGACGCGAGATGCGATCGCCGTAGATTAGCGCCAAAATGTAGGAGCGCGACGGTCAGTTGCCCCGCGCGCCGCGTTAGCGGCGGGAGGATTGCGCCTCGCGCTCGGCGGCATCGAACAGATGTAGCTGATGCGGCTCGGTGCCGGTCGGAATCTCGATCGGATACTTGCCGGTAAAGCACGCGTCGCAGTAGCCCTCGCGACTTTGGCCGAGAAATGAATACAGCCCGTCCCAACTGAGATACCCCAGCGAATCGGCGCCGATATATCGGCGAATTTCCTCCACCGAGTGCGAAGAGGCGAGCAGCTCCTCGCGCGTCGGCGTGTCGATTCCGTAGAAGCAGGAGTGAGTGGTTGGCGGCGCCGCGACCCGCATGTGCACCTCGCGCGCGCCCGCCTGGCGCAGCATCGGAATCAGCTTGCGCATCGTGGTGCCGCGCACCAGCGAGTCCTCGATCAGCACGATCCGCTTGCCGCGCAAAAGTTCAACCACTGGATTAAGTTTTATCTTTACCCCGAAGTCGCGAATCGATTGCCGCGGCTCGATAAAGGTCCGGCCCACGTAATGGCTTCGCACCACCGCCATCTCAAACGGGATGCCCGATTCCTGCGCATAGCCGAGCGCCGCGGTGTTGCCCGAGTCAGGCACCGGCACCACCAGGTCGGCGTCAGCGGGGCACTCGCGCGCAAGCGCTCGCCCCTGCTCCTTGCGCACGCTGTAGACATTGCGGCCGAATAGAAAACTGTCGGGCCGCGCGAAATAGACGTACTCGAAGATGCATCGCCGGGCGGGAGCCGGCGCAAACGGTTTTAGCGAACGCGTTCCGCTCTCGTCCACGATCACCATCTCGCCCAGTTCGATCTCGCGGATATACTGCGCCTGCACCAGGTCCAGCGCGCAGGTCTCAGAGGTCGCAATCGTCGCGCCGTGGAGTTTCCCAAGCACCAGCGGCCGGAAGCCGTGCGGATCGCGCACCGCGATCATGCAGCTCTCCGTCAGCAGCACCATCGAGTATGCTCCCCGCACCTGCATGAGCGCGTCGACCAGCCGCTCATGCAGAGTGGGCGCCTGCGATTGCGCGATCAGATGGATCACGATTTCGCTGTCCGAGGACGACTGGAAAATCGTGCCGTTCAGCTCCAGCCGCTCGCGCAACTCGTCGAAGTTCACCAGGTTCCCGTTATGAGCGAGCGCAAGGCCTCCCTTGCCATACTCGACCACCAGCGGCTGGCAGTTCTTAAGCGACGTCGATCCGGTGGTTGAATAGCGGTTGTGGCCGATCGCGCTGGTCCCTTCGAGCCTTGCGATAATGCTGTTGCTGAAGATGTCGGCGATCAGGCCCATCCCGCGATGCGAGATCAGCTCCTTGCCGTTGGATGACACGATGCCGGCGGATTCCTGCCCGCGATGCTGCAGCGCATACAGTCCCAGGTACGCGAGATTGGCGGCCTCCGGATGGCCGTAAACGCCGAAGACGCCGCATTCCTCGTGAAACGCGTCGAGCTTCGATTCCTCGACTATAATGCCGCTGTCGATGTCGCCGCCGTCAATGTTGTCGACGTCATTATCCATCGCTTGCGAGTCTCCCGGGCAGGGCATCCTCGTAAATCCGGTAGAGCGCGTTCACGTCCTCATCGATAAGCGGCGCGAGCTTGAGTCGCGCATCCGCTGTTACTCGGCCGATGTCATCCAGCTTAAGCCCGCGTCCGGAAAACTCGCGCCGAAGCGCCTGGAAATGGGGGGTTCCGGTGGAAATCACGACGCAGGAAGCTCCTTCGCCAAACAGCTCGACGATGCCGGCAAGTCCGCGCGCCGCCAGATCGATTTCGGCTCCCAGCTTCGCCTGCTCAGGATTGAAGCAGGCTTCGGCAACCGCCACCGCAAGCCCGCCGTCAGAAACGTCGTGTGCTGATTTTATCAGCCCCTGTTCCGACCCGGCAACCAGCGCCTCAATCAGCGCGTTTTCGCGCCCAAGATCGATTGCGGGCAGCGCGTCCGCGCCGCCGCCATAGATGCTTGCGTACTCCGATGCCGCCAGCGACGGCTGCGCGGTGCGCACGATCGCAATCACATCGCCCGGATTCTTGAAATGTGCCGTGACGTGGCGCGATACATCCGTCATCACGCCAAGAACCGCGATCGTCGGAGTCGGCGGAATCGCGCGGCCCTCAGTCTCGTTGTAGAAACTCACGTTGCCGCTCACCACTGGAGCGCCAAGCGCGCGCGCCGCGTCGCCGAGTCCGCGCACGCCCTCCGCGAACTGCAACATGATCTCCGGCCGCTCCGGATTTCCGTAGTTGAGGCAGTTCGTGATTCCCACCGGACGCGCGCCGGTGCATGCGACATTGCGCGCCGCCTCTACCACGCTCGCGACCGCGCCGAGGTAGGGATCGATCGCGCACGCGCGCGGGTTCGAATCGACCTTGAGCGCGAGCGCGCGGCGCGACCCCTTGATTCTAAGCACGGCCGCATCGCCGCCGGGTCCGACGACCGTGTTGCCCTGCACGATCGAATCGTATTGGCGATAAACCCAGCGCTTCGACGCGACATTTGGCGACGAAAGCATCGCGCGCAGCGCCGTATCGGCGCGCGGCTCGACGCTGCGCCGAATCGGCGCGGGCGTGCGCGCGACCGGAGGATGCGCGGGGCGGTCGTATATCGGCGCATCGTCGGCCAGCGCCGCAACCGGAATATCGGCGACAATTTCGCCGCGCCATCGCGCGCGCCATCGCTGATCATCGGTGATTTCCCCGATCACGATCGCATGTAGATCCCATTTCTCGAATACCGCCTCGAGTTCGCGCTCGCGCCCGCGCTCGGCGACGATAAGCATTCGCTCCTGACTTTCGGAGAGCAGAATTTCGTACGGCGTCAGGCTCTGATCGCGCAGCGGCACTCGATCCAAGTCGATCTCGATTCCGAGTCCGCCGCGCGCCGCCATCTCCGAGGACGAGGAGGTAAGGCCCGCCGCGCCCATGTCCTGAATCGCGACGATCGCGCCGGTCTTGCCCGCTTCGAGGCACGCTTCGATCAAGAGCTTCTCGGTGAAAGGATCACCGACTTGGACGGTGGGGCGCTTGGCAACACTCTCGGCGTCGAACTCGGCCGAGGCGAGCAGCGATGCGCCGTGAATTCCGTCGCGCCCGGTCGCCGATCCGACATACAGAACCGGATTTCCGGGGCCGCGCGCCTTTGCGCTCCACAACTCGCCCGCGCGCGCCAGTCCGATGCAGAAGGCGTTGACCAGGATATTGCCGTTGTACGCCGCGTCGAACATCACCTCGCCCGCGACGGTCGGAACGCCGACGCAGTTGCCGTATCCGCCGATTCCGCCAACCACTCCGCCGAGCAGATAGCGGGTGCGGGGATGATCGAACGCGCCGAACTTGAGCGAGTTCATCGAGGCGATCGGCCGCGCGCCCATCGTGAAGATATCGCGCAGAATTCCGCCGACTCCGGTCGCGGCGCCCTGATACGGCTCGACATACGACGGATGGTTATGGCTTTCGATCTTGAACACCGCGACCCATCCGTCGCCGACATCGATCGCGCCGGCGTTCTCGCCCGGTCCCTGCACCACGAGTTCGCTCTTCTGCGGCAGGGTCTTCAGATGCTTGCGCGAGGATTTGTAGGAGCAGTGCTCGGACCACATAACCGAGAAAGCGCCAAGCTCGGTGAAGGTCGGCGTGCGGCCGAGGAGTTGCCGGATACGCTCGAACTCGGCGTCGGAAAGGCCGTGCGCGCGAGCCTGTTCGAGGTCAACTCGCGGCTCGCCGACCAGTGACTTCGCCGATGCCATCAGGAGCGGCTCGCAATCGAGCGAAAGATGCCGAGACCGTCGGTGCTCCCGAGCATCGCTTCGACCGCGTGCTCGGGATGCGGCATCATTCCGAACACGTTGAATCGATCGTTTGCGACCGCGGCGATTGCGCGCGTGGATCCGTTCGGATTCGCGTCCTCGCTGTCGCGTCCGTCGGCGTCGCAATAGCGCAGAATCACCTGCCCGCGCTCTTCCATCTGAAGCAACTCGGCTTCCCGCGCGACGTACAGCCCTTCGCCGTGCTTGATCGGAAGCTTCAGTACATCGCCCTGTCGCATCGCGCGGGTGAACGGAGTGCGCGCGTTCTCGACCCGAACGTGGATTTCCTCGCAGATGAACGAAAGCGACCGATTGCGCGTAAGCGCGCCGGGCAGAAGATGCGCTTCGCACAGAATCTGAAAGCCGTTGCAGGTGCCGATCACCAGACCGCCATCGGACGCGAATTTCTCAACGCTGCGCATGATCGGCGAAAAGCGCGCGATCGCGCCCGCGCGCAAGTAGTCGCCGTAGCTGAAACCGCCCGGCAAGAGGACGCACTCGACGCCGTCAAGCGTCGCGTCCTTATGCCACAACATCGTAGCGTCCTGTCCCATCACGTCGCGCAGCGCGTAAAGCGAGTCGGAGTCGTCGAGCGAGCCGGGAAATCTGACCACGCCCCACTTCATTCGGAGACCTCGAACGCAAAGTCTTCGATATTGGGATTGGCGAGCAGCCGCTCGCACATCCGCTGCGCCTGTTCGCGCGCGTCGGCGGCGGATTTCGCCGCGACCTCCAGCGTGATGTACTTGCCGACCTTCACATTGGCGACGCTTTCAAAACCGAGCGTATGCAGCGACTGCTCGACCGCGCGTCCCTGCGGATCGAGGATTCCCTTGCGCGGGCTGATGAAGACCTTCACCCGCAAGAGTCAGCCTTCCACCCGCCGCAGCATCTCGTGATACGCCTCTTCGACTCCGCCCAGGTCGCGGCGGAAACGATCCTTGTCAAGCTTCTGGCGCGTCGCCTTGTCCCAGAAGCGGCACGTGTCGGGGCAGATTTCGTCGCCGAGCAGAATCTCGCCCTTGTGCCGTCCGAATTCGAGTTTGAAATCCACCAGCAACACGCCGCGCTCGTTCAGGAACCGGCTCAGCAGCTCGTCGACGCGCAGCGCGGATTCGTGTATTTGCGCAAGCTCCGCATCGGTGGCCCATCCGAATGCGACCGCATGCTCGGGATATATCAGCGGATCATCGAGCGGATCGGACTTGTAGTAGTACTCGACGAACGGCGTCTTCAGCGTCTCGCCTTCCTCGCGGCCGAGCCGCTTTGCCAGCGATCCGGCAACGATATTGCGCACCACGGTTTCCACCGGCACGATGTCCAGGCGCTTGCACAGCATCTCGCGATCGTTGAGGCGGCGCACGAAGTGGGTCTTGACGCCTGCCTGCTCCAGCATCGTGAAGAACAGCTCGGACATCCGGTTGTTCATCACGCCCTTGTCCTCGATCGTGCCGCGCTTCTTGGCGTTGAACGCGGTCGCGTCATCCTTGAAGTACTGGATGATCAAATCCGGATCCGAAGTGGCGTAGAGCTTCTTGGCCTTGCCTTCGTAGAATTGTTCGAGACGCTTTGGTGTAGTTTCCAATTTGAAAACTCCCGATTCTGATTTATCTTTCAACTACCTTCTGGCTTCGAGACGGACAACGCGTTCCGGGTACGATATCCACAACGCGAAATTTGAATTCACAGCGGGCCGCCAAATCCTTGCCCGAGCGCTCATTCGGAGTCACCGGAGCGGCCAGAATCAGAGCGTTCGGAATCCGCCTTGGGCGCGTAGCGATCGACCAGTTCCGCGGCCAGTCCCACGTAGGTCCGCGGCGAGAGCGCACGCAACTGCTCGCGCGCCGTCTCATCAAGCGGCAGCGCGTCGATAAATTCCTCGACCAGCTTGCGCGTAACCGGCCTTCCGCGGGTTAGTTCCTTGAGCGTTTCGTACGGATGCGGCAGCCCGTGCCGGCGCATCAGAGTCTGGATCGCCTCGGCCACCACCTCCCAGCTCTGCTCGGCGTCGAAATCCTGCGCGATTCGATGCTCATTCACCTCGGCCCGCGCCATCCCGCTCATCAGCGCGGCGAGCGCCACCACCACGTGGCCGAACGCGGTGCCGACCGAGCGCAGCGCGGTTGAGTCGGTCAAGTCGCGCTGCCACCTGGAGATCGGAAGCTTGGCGCCAAGATGATCGAAAATCGAGTTGGCGAGCCCAAGATTGCCTTCGCAGTTTTCAAAGTCGATCGGATTCACCTTGTGCGGCATCACCGAGCTGCCGGTCTCGCCCTTGACCGCTTTCTGTTTGAAGTAGCCGATCGAGATATAAGCCCACATGTCGCGGCAGAAGCCGAGCAGGATAGTGTCGATTCGCGCGACCGTCGCGAACATCTCAGCGATAAAGTCGTGGCTCTCGATTTGGGTCGTCAGCGGATTCCACTTGAGTCCCAGCGACTCGACGAAACGGCGCGAATGCTCCAGCCAATCCACTGCGGGTGCGGCGAAGTGATGCGCGTTGAAGTTGCCGACCGCGCCATTGAATTTGCCCAGGTATTCCTGGCGCTTGAGCTGGCCGAGTTGGCGCTCGAGCCGGGCCGCGAAAATCGCAAGCTCCTTGCCGAGCGTGGTCGGCGACGCTTCCTGTCCGTGCGTCCGCGCGAGCATCGCAAGCGTTTTGTAGCGGTGCGCCGGTGCGGCGATAGCGGCGATCGCGCGCTCGATTTGCGGAATCAGTGCGCGCTCGGAAAATTCCTTCAGGATAAGCGCGTAGGCAATATTGTTGATGTCTTCGCTGGTGCATGCGAAGTGAACGATCTCAACCGGCAGGCGCGGCGCAAGCGCGGCGATCCGTTCCTTCATGAAATACTCAACCGCTTTGACGTCGTGATTGGTCTCGGCTTCGAGGGCCTTTACCCGGCGCGCATCTTCGATCGAGAAATTCTGGTAAATCGAGCGCAGGCGCCCGGCGACGGCGGCGTCGGTTGAAGCAAGCGATTCGAATATCCGGTTTTGCGCCAGCGACAGGTACCATTCCACCTCGACCCGCAGCCGGTAGCGGATAAGCGCGAATTCGCTGAAATACGAGCGCAGCGCGATCGAACGCGCGCGATAGCGGCCGTCGATCGGCGTCACCGCCATCAGTGCGGCATCCAGGTCGGAATTCTCGCCGTCAGTGTGGGAAGCCATCAGAAATCACTGTTATCAGCCGGGCGACTAAATTTTCCATCCTTACAAAAGCCGTTTGCGAAATCCTTTTTCCAAAAACCCCTTCGGCTCCAAACCTTTCGGTCGGCGGACACTGCGGTCGCAAACTCTCGGGCAATAGGACTTCGGGCCAATTCGGACGTGGGCGGGCTAATAAGCGTCTTACAGCGGCGCTTCACCATCGAACGATAGCAGTAATTTGTGCAAAAGTCACGTCGAGCATGTCAGATTGCTAAAAAATCCAACAATCTGGCGGAGTTTTGATGGCGCCGCCCATCGACGCGCCCTGCTAACGTCCGCTATGGCCAAAACCGCCCGTTCCGCGCTGGCTTTCGCCCAGTTCGCCGACTTCTTGGATGTCGGCGCGCAACGTCGGCGCGATAATCAACTGCGCTACTCGGTCTCCAGGATGGATTTCGATCGCGCGCGCGCCGAGATTTACGATCAAGACCTTCACCTCGCCTCGATAGTCCGGGTCGATAGTGCCCGGCGGGTTGATGAGCGTAAGACCTTCGCTGAGCGCGCGCCCGCTGCGCGGCCGCACCTGCCCCTCATAACCGCTTGGGATTTCAAGCGCGATTCCGGTCGGGATAGCGCGGCGCTCCAGCGGTGCGATCTCCCAGGTGGCTGAGATATCCGCCGAGAGATCCATCCCAGCCGCGTGCTCGCTCTGATAGGCGGGGATTTTAGCGGTTTTGCGAAGCCGCTTGACCTTTATCGTCACGCTCATGCTGAGAAGCTAGCCGCATTTCGCGCGCATCACAAAGCCCGATATGCACAACCGCGCGCGCCTGATAAAAGCACGATCTTCCGCAAAATCCTCTCAGGCGAGGAGCAAATCACGATGGCGCCGAAAAATCAGGCATCTGAAGAACCGGCATCACAAGAGCGCTCCGAAAAGGCGCGCCTCGCCGAGGCGATCCTTAAAATCGCGCAGGATCGCGGATGGCCGCCCGAGCTGGCCTATCGGATGGCAGAGCTTGGCGTCACGCCCTCGATTCTCGGGAGCTGGGCCTGGTTCGGTCTCTCACCGGAGAAGGCGCGCGCGCAACTTGATTGGCACGAGCGCCTGACGCTCGGCGATCTACGCGGCCGCGATGCCGATTTTACCGACAACGACGCGTTCGCGGCGCTGTGGGCCGACTCGCCCGAGGAAATCGGCGAGTGGGAAGTGACGGTCGAGCGCGGCCCCGACGCCTTCGCGCAGTTCAAGCTGCAGGAGAATGTTCATCTGCCGGTTCTGGCGCGCGGAAGCGAGCTGGTCGCATGCTGCGGATTTTCGCGCCGCAACGTGCTTATCCAGGGCCGCCGTTTCGCGGTCGTTTATGGGCAGGCGCTGCGCGTTAGGCGCGCATACCGACGAATGGGCTATGGCGACCAGGTGCGCCGGCTTGGCGGACCTCCGGCGTCGGGCCGGCCCTCGATCGGCCAGTACGATCTGATGCGCACGCAGAATTTTGCGGTCGTCAACTGGTGGAAGCGATTCGTTCCAAGCTCATACGACAATGTTCCCGAAGGCGAGGGTAGGGTGCCTGGGCTTACGGTTGCGATTTCACAGTTCCCGGCGCAACCGGTTGCCGAGAACGACGCGCGGATTAGACTCGCACGGCGCGAGGATCTGTCGGCATGCGCGGAACTGATAAATCGCACCCATGCGGGGATGGATTTGTTTCGCCCGTACAGCGTCGAATGGCTTGAAAACGTACTCGATGAAGGCTCCTGGAGCGCGTCTCAGCAACCGACCGGAAATCCCGGACTCGACTGGTGGAACAGCGTCTACGGATGGCGTAACTACTACGTGCTCGAAGACAAGGGGCGCATCACGGCCTGCGGCGGTCTATGGGATCGCGGCCGCGACATGCGCGAGAAATGGCGCCGGCGCGGTTACGACGAGGCGCGCACGGTCGCAATCGCGGCGGTACTGGATTTCGGGTTTGCCGAGGGCGCGCACGACGCGATGGCGGCGATACTTGGGCGGTTCATTGGACGCGCGCATGAACTCGGGCGCGATTATCTGGCGGTGCCGATCGATCATTTGCCCGCGCTCGGCGAGCGGATGGCCGCGATGCGTCCGGAGCCCGACACGCGCGCTCTCAGATGGACGCTCAAAGAGCCAGCGATCGTGCGCCCGTATACGGATCTGCGCTACTGGTAACGCGCTGTGCGCCGACCTCTCCCCGCTGGGCGAGGTTTTAGAACTCGCTGTTGCGCGGATCCGCAGCCGGTTCTGAGCAAAGCCCGAAACAAGCGCCAGATTCACATCTCGCGGGAGCGGGTGTTGGCCCATCTGAGCGCCGCGAAGATCGCAAGCGACACGATCACGATCACGGCGGCGACCGGCTGCGCGGCGTTTAGGCCGTAGCCTTCAAATCGATCGTAAATCAGCACCGGCGCGGTCATCGGATAGTATGCGAGCACAACTACCGCGCCGAATTCGCTGAGCGCCCGCGCCCACATCATCACCGCGCCGGAGACCAGAGCGGGCCGCGCCAGCGGCATCGTCACGCCGAAGAAGACGCTCCATGGTCCGCGTCCGAGGGTGCGCGCAACCCCTTCGAGCCGTGGATCGACCGTCTGAAATCCGTCGCGGGCGGCATTGATAAGAAACGGAGCGCTGACGAACAGCATCGCGATTACGATGCCCGAGGTCGCACTTGCGAAATGAATTCCGAGCAGCGAGAAGGCGTGCCCGACAAAAAAGCCGCGCCCGAACACGAACAGCAGCGCGATACCCGCGATCGGATGCGGAATCACGACCGGCAGATCGATAAGCCCTTCGATTATCGCCTTGCCACCGAAGCGGCGGCGCGCGAGCAGAAATCCGAGCGGAATCCCAACGACCGCTCCCAGACCGGTTGCAATCGTCGCCGCGACGATGCTGAGCGCGATCGCGTTGATGACCGCGCGATCGACAAATGCCGACGCAAGGCCGTGCGGGTCGGAAGTTGCGACCAGCTTCAGAAGCGGTCCGATGAGGAACATCAGCGCCAGCCCCGCCGCGGTCCAAAAGACCACAGTGCGGCTCGGCGCCGCCGCGTACCACGAAGCTGTTGCCGCTTGATCGGTCACGACAGCGAAGAATCGATGATGCTGATCAGCCCGCTAACCGGGCCGTGCTGGACGATGACGCAGATGACGTCGCTGTTCGGGATCATCGTCAGGCAGACCGCATTGCCGCGGTACTCGTAAAAGTAATGGTCGCCCACCGTGGCATATGGCGCGGGCGGCCGCTGCATCCCCGGCGCATGCATCCGCGCGCACAGAATCGGTCCGGTTACGCTCATGTACATGGTGAAGGTCGCGGTCGAGCCGTCGGAGAGCTTCTCGATCCGGCCGCCGATCAGGTCGAAGCCCTGTTTATGGAAATTCCACAAATATCCGGGCATCTGATGGTCGATGTACGCGTCGGAAATCTGGGCGCGACTGGTAGACGGCACATTAGGCGTGAAATGGTTTCTGAATTTATCGAAATGGGCAACCGCCACGTCGAACGGCGCAACCGGCGGCAATCCGCTGGAGCGCATCCGCACGCTGATGAACGCGATAATCAGCGCGGCGGCAATCGCGACCGGAATCCAGATCCGCGCGCGAAAGCGCGAGGGCCGCGGCGTGGGCGCCCGCACCGGCACGCCTGCTTCCATATCGAGTGCGGCGCTAATCCTGTCGCGCATCGCGCCGGGCGCTTTCATCGATGCATGGCGCGAGATCGCATCCTTGAGCGCGCGCTCCTCTTCAAGCGCGGCGCGGCAATTGGCGCATCCCGCGACGTGCTCCTGCGCGGCTTTCAAGTCGTCGGCGCCTAGTTCGCCGTCGGCGTGCGCGGAAAGAAAATTATCGATGTAGGTTTCGCAGTCCACTTCGTATTTCTAGTCGTATGATTTCGATTGCTATTAGCGCTGCCCCAACAGTCCGCGGTCTCGTGCGTATTCCTTAAGCGCCGAGCGCATCAAGGCGCGTCCGCGCGAGACGCGCGATTTCACGGTGCCGACGGGAACATTCAGCACCGTGGAGACCTCCTGATAACTTAGTTCCTCCACGTCAACCAGCAGAATCGGATCGCGAAAATCCTGCGGTAGAGCCGCCAGCGCGGAATCGATCTCGTGCTCCAGCGACCGCCCGGCGATTAGATGCTCGGGGTCGCGGACCGACTCGGCATCGGCGGTGCTTCGGGTTTCCGCCATGCGATCGAAATCCGCGGGTGACGATGACGGCTGCTCGCGCGCGGTTTTCCGGTAGCCATTGCGGAAATTGTTGAACAGGATCGTTAGAAGCCACGCGCGGCAGTTGGTGCCCGCCGCGAAGTTGTCAAAGAAGCGGTAGGCGCGCAGCCATGTCTCCTGCAGCAGGTCGTCGGCATCGTGAGGATTGTGCGAAAGCCGCATCGCCATCGCGTATAGCGCGTCAAGATGAGGCAATGCTTCGGCCTCGAATCGCGCGCGCTTGGCGGTGGTGGCGCTTTGGTCGGTCATGGTGGCGTTCTGAAAACATAGCATCCGCCATAGATAAAATCCTGGATAGAGACGGAAGGTTCCCGCCTTGGACCGGGCAACGCTTTGCGCTGCAATCGGAATGACACTAGAAGGGCGCGATGCTACCCTGCATCGGCGCGGATCGTTCCAAAATCACGTTCGAACGGGCTTGGATTCAGGAGGCTGTATGAGGAAATCGACGGTTACCGGCGCGGTGCTCGCAACCGCGGTTGCCCTGATGTTTGCCGGCAGCGCGATGGCGGCCGACAGCGGCGCCGGGAGTTCAAACAGCGGCAATCAGGCGCAGGTCAAATGCGTCGGCGCCAACTCTTGCGCGGGTCAGAGCGCATGCAAGAGCGCTTCTCACGCCTGCAAAGGGCAGAACGACTGCAAGGGGTTGGGCTTCGTGATGACCTCAAGCGCGAAGGCGTGTAAAGACAAGGGCGGCAAAGTAGCCAAGGTGACAAAGAGTTAACGCGATCACTTTTTTCGAGCACGCACCACGCGCGAGCGTGCAAGCAGATGGATCGGTCGGAATTTCCATTTCTAGGATTTGGCGTCGGCCTCAGGCGTCCGCATTATGCGCATGTTCTGGCGAGCCGCTCCGGCAGGAGCCATCGCAGGCATCGTGAGCACATCCGCGGCCGCTCTGGGAGCGGCGGCGGAGTGGATTGGTTTGAGATCATCTCGGAGAACTTCATGGTCGAAGGCGGGCGGCCATTGGAGGTGCTTGACGCGGTGCGCGATCGCTATCCGATCGCGATGCATGGGGTGTCGCTTTCGATCGGATCGACCGACCGGCTTAGCCGCGACTATCTAAGCGCGCTTGCAAAGCTTGCGCATCGAGTAAGGCCCGCGTGGATATCGGACCATTTGTGCTGGACCGGAGTGGGCGGGCGCAATCTGCATGATCTTTTGCCGCTACCGTTCAATGACGAGGCGGTGGCGCATGTCGCGGCGCGAATTCGCCGTGTGCAGGACGTGATCGAGCGCCGTATCGCGATCGAGAACGTGTCGAGCTACATGACTTATCGATGCTCGACGATGACGGAGTGGCAATTTCTCGCGGCGGTTGCGGCCGAGGCGGATTGCGCGATCCTGCTCGACATCAACAACGTCTTTGTGAGCGCCTTTAACCATGGATTCAGCGCGGAGGAATATATCGATTCGATTCCGCCGGAGCGCGTGGCGCAGTTCCATCTTGCGGGCCATAGCGACCGCGGCGCATACCTGCTCGACTCTCATGATGCTCCCATCTGCGAGGAAGTGTGGAAGCTGTATCGGCGCGCGGTTCTCAGGTTCGGATCGGTATCGACCCTGATCGAATGGGACGACAAGATTCCCAAGTTCGAAGCTTTGGCCGCGGCGGCAAATCGCGCGCGGCGGATTTATGAAGAAATCCGCAACCTCACGCAGGGGCGATCGGGTAACGCGGCGGACGCTGAGCGGCGGCGCCGAGTCGCTTAGGCGGATCCAGCAGCTCGTTTCGCGCTCGATCGTGTCAGCCGGGCGCGGCGAAGTGGCTGCGAATCGCGCGCTGGCGGCGGTGATTCGCGGTGACGACCGGATGGCGAGCGCGGATCGCGTCGCGATCTACGCAGGCATGTACGTGGCGCGGCTGCATGAGGTGATGAAGGAGGATTATCCGGCGACCGCGGCGGTCCTCGGCCAGAGTTTTGCGGAAATCGTGCGCGAGTACCTTGTCGCATATCCGCCAAAAAAGCCGTCGGTGTTCTTTGCGGGACAGTCGTTCCCCGCGTTTCTTAGAAGCCATCCAATTTGTCGCCGGATGCCGTATCTTGCCGATCTTGCGGCGCTGGAGCGCGCGATGGTGGAGGTTTTCGTCGCGCCGGACGTGGCGCCGCTCGATGAGGCGGCGCTAAGAGCGATTAGTGCCGCTGACTGGCCGCGGCTTCGGATGCGAACCGTATCCGCGCTGCGCTTGTTCGAGGTGCAATGGAGGGTCGCGGCGCTTTTGCGCGACGTGCAGTCGGGACGCCGACCCAAGAAGCCTCGGCGCGGCAAGAAGTTCTTACTCGTGTGGCGCATAGGCGGGCGAGTCTACTTTCGAGAGACGGATGCGGCTGAGGCGGCGGCGCTTAAGCTTCTCGGCCGCGGTGCGACCTTCGATCGGGTCTGCGAAAAATTGGCGGGTGCGCGCCGCGATGCCGGCTCCGTGAAGTTCATCATGGCGACACTCAGGCGATGGCTTCGAGAGGGAGTGATCGCGCGGCTTGGGCCGTCGCCGGCCCGGCAATCAGTTTCGGCGTGATCGATTCGCGCCCGCTCTGATAGTGTTTAAGATTCCGGCGCCGTTTTGCGCGCAGCCGCAAGCGGGCGAGCGGACTTTCGATGAGTCGCGAAACGATTAGCGTGGAACGGGTTACCACTCGCGCGTCGTGCGAGGAATTCGCGCGGCTGCCGTATCAAATCTACGCGGGGCGTGAGGCATGGTGGCCTCCCGACATTCAGGGCGAAATCGAAATGATTTCGGGCCGAACCCATTTCGCGTCGTACCTTGACCTGGAGCCGTTCTGCGCCCGCCGGCGCGGGCGGATGGTGGCGCGAGTGAGCGCGGTGGTGAACCGCCGCTACAATCAGCATTGGAACGATAGCCTGGGGCAACTGATTCATTTCGAGGCGCACGAGGGCGAAGAGGACGCCGCGTGCGCGATGCTCAAGGCGGCGGCACACTCGCTCGGTGCGCGCGGGATGACGGCGGTGCGAAGCGGCTTTGCCGCGTTTCTGGATTATCCGTACGTAATCGACAATTACGGGCGGCTCGGGTCATTCCTCTTGCGGTCGAACCCGCCGTACTACCATCGCTATCTGAAAAACTCCGGCTTCGAGATCGAAAAGGGCCAGACCGATTACACGGCCGAGCTGACGCCCGAGATTCGCGCCCGCTACCGATCGATGACCGAGGCGGCGCGCGCAGCCGGGGTTGCGATCAAAAGCTGGCGCGAGTTCGGGTATCTTGCCGCGATCGACGCCTGGACCGAGGTCACCAACTCCGCGTTCGCGCGGCATTGGGGATGGAACCCGGTCACGTTGGACGAGGTGCGTCCGATGCTGATGTCGCTGTGGGAAACGCCGGTGGCGGACCTCTCGATGGTCGCGATTATTGGCGGCGAGATTGTGGGCGCGGTGTTTTCAGTGCCGGATCTGAGCCCGGTACTCGCGCAGGTCCGCCGAGGCGTCAGGCTTGAGTCAATGCGCGGCGGAGGAACCCGCGGCGCGCTGATAAATATCGGGGTAAAGGAGCAGGCGCGCGGGCGCGGAATCGCTGCCGCGATGGCGGCACGCTCGTATCTTGCGATGGCGGAGCGGAACATGCGCTACGCTGGTTATACCCTGGTGCTTGATGACAACTGGGCTTCGCGGCGCACCGCGGAACGCCTGGGCGCGCGGATTACCAGCAATTTTGTCACCTATCGAATGAACCTCTAGCCGTGCGGGCGGTTGCTCCGGTGTCGGGCGGCGCATTAGATTTTCCGACGATGCTCAGCATGCGGCTGCTGGTCCTGTTTATCCACGTGACGGCGGTGATCGTCGCGCTTGGCGGATCGCTCTTCAGCACCTTTGCGCTCACGCCGATTCTCAACAGCGAGCTTGAGCCGGTGGCGCGGATCAAAGTGATGCGCCGGGTTGTGCGGCGGCTCGGATGGATCGTGCTGGTGTCGCTCGCGGTATTGGTCGCGACCGGAATGATGAACGTGTTTTATATCGGCGCGATAAGCAGGCTTCTGATGGTCAAGCTCGTGCTGGTGATAATCGTGATCGGGCTTGCGATCTATCAGTACGCGAACGTGGGCGCGCGCATCTGGCAGGCTTCATCCGATGGTCCATCACCGGGGCTTGCACCGCTGGTCTCGCGCTTTAGACGGGTCGGTCTAACGGTGGGATCGCTCGTGTTACTGATCGTGTATCTGTCGCTTGGCCTGACGCGGGTGCCGGGCGCGCTTTCGATCGGATAACACGGACGAACTGACTTGGTGCAGCGGCGCAAACGTGGACGGCAGCTTTACCATCGAATCGTTCGATGGCTTTCGGTGGCTGCGCTGCTGGTCGCGATCATCTCGACCGCCAGCTATGGATCGGGCGCGCACACGGCGGTGCGCTATCTTGATCCGCCGATGGGCGCATGGTGGAACGCAAGCGAATTCGCCTTCATGACGGTCAGCGCGGCGGCGCTGGGAATCCTGGTCGCGATCGGTGCGGGGCTCAAGCTAGTCGCCGAAGAGGCGGTGCGCCGCCGGGTCGCGATTGCGTCGATTATCGTCGGCGCGATTATCGTAGCGCCGCTGGCAAGCGGCATGGCCGCGATGGCGCGGCTCGGATGGATGGCGGAGGGCGGCCTTGCTCCATACGCCGAAACTTCGATCGTTGACAAGCTTCTGATCGCGGGCGTTTACTCGCTAAAGATTGCCGGCTTCAGCCTGATCGCGGGCCTTGCGATGGTTGCGATGGTCGCGGCGGTGATCGTTCCTTTGACGCGCGTTGTGCCTTCGCGCGAGGCGCTGAAGTGAAATCCGACAAGCCAAAAAAATCACATAAAGCCGCGCTGTCGCGCCGCTCATTTCTGAAGGGCGCCGCGCTGACCAGCGCCGGTGCGATGGCCGCGGTCGCGTCGCTGAGTCATCTGAAGCCCGCGCATGCCGATGCGCCGATGCCCGCGGGCGCGGTCGAAAGACTCGGGCCGGGGCCGGCGCCGATCGAGCTCAAAATCAACGGCGAGGTGAAACGGCTCTCGGTCGAGCCGCGAGTGACGCTTTTGCGCGCCTTGCGCGAGCATCTTGGGATGACCGGCACCAAGCTGGTGTGCGATCGCGGAGCGTGCGGCGCCTGCACGGTCCTGATGGACGGGCGCACCGTCACCTCGTGCATGGTGCTGGCGGTGGACGCGCGCGGGCGCGAAATCGTCACGATCGAGGGGCTGGGAAATCCCGCGCGGATGCATCCGGTGCAGGCGGCGTTCGTCGTGGCGGACGCGATGCAGTGTGGGTTCTGCACGCCAGGGATGGTGATGTCGATCGCGGCGGCGCTTAAGCGCAACCCCAAGGCCGGTGAAGATGAGATTCGCCAGAGCGTGGCCGGGAACATCTGCCGATGCGGCACCTATCCGCACGTGTTCGCCGCCGCTCTCAATACCGCGCGCGGGTTCGGCGCGGGCAAGGGGAATGCGTGATGTCGCGCCGCGTAACCGTCGAACTCGGCTATCCGGGCGATACCCGCGACGTCACGGTGGAGATTCCCGACGGCGAGCCGGTGCCGTGGCAGGTTCCGGACCGGTTCGAGCTGGTGGGGCGGTCAACTCCGCGCGTGGATGGCGCAATGAAGGCGACCGGCGCGGCGCGCTACAGCTACGATATTGTTCTGCCGGAGATGCTCTACGGGGCGATTCTCAGGAGTCCACATCCAGCGGCGCGCGTCAGGAGTGTCGATCTTTCGGCGGCCCGGCGCCTGCCGGGAGTTCGCGCCGCGATCGAGATCGGTAATGATCAGGCGCGCTTCGCCGGACAGGAAATCGCCGCGGTTGCGGCCGACAGCTCAGATATAGCGGATGACGCGATCGCGCTTATCAAGGTTGATTATGAGCCGAGGCGGTTCGCGGTGACGATCGCGGATGCGGCGGCGAGCGGCGCGCCGAGCGTATTCAGCGGGTCGAATCTCGACAAGCCGAAAATCTCATCCAAAGGCGATGTCGACCGTGCGCTTGCCTCTGCGGCGGAGAAAATCGAGGCGACTTACGTCACGCCCGTGCAGACCCATGTGTCGCTCGAAACTCACGGAGCGGTCGCGCGCTTCGATGAGAGCGGATTGACGGTCTGGTGCTCGACGCAGGGAATCTTCTCGGTGCGCGACGATCTTGCAGTGTACTTCAATCTGCCGCCGGAGAAGGTGCGGGTAATCTGCGAATACCTGGGCGGCGGATTCGGATCGAAGTTTGGCGCCCGGCCTGAGATTGTCACGGCGGCGCGCCTTGCAAAAGAGGCGGGCGCTCCGGTGAAGCTGATGCTGCCGCGCGGCGATGAGCATCTGGCTACCGGTAATCGCCCCAACGCGGAGCAGACGGTCCGGCTTGGCGCCGATCGCTCGGGCAAGCTGGTCGCGATCGATCTCGTGCAGCGCGGCAGCGGCGGAGTTGGCGGAGGATCGGGCAGCTCGGGTCCGTTCAAGATGGTTTATCCGTGCGACAATATCCGCACCTCCGAGACCAACGTTTATATGAATGCCGGGCCCGCATCGCCGATGCGTGCGCCGGGATGGCCGCAGGGATGTTTTGGGTTGGAGATGGCGATGGACGAGCTGGCGCGCAGCCTGCACATCGACCGGCTCGAATTTCGGCGCGTCAACAACACCAATCCGGTGCGCGCGCATGAGTTGGACCTTGGCGCGCGCGCGTTCAGATGGGACGACACCAAGTCGGCGCTGGCGAAGCAGACTGGCACGAACCGGCGCGGGATCGGCGTGGCGTGCGCCGCATGGCACGCGCTTGGCGCGTCAGGCCCCGAGGCAACCGCGATTGCACATCGCGATGGTCACGTGGAGATCCGCTGCGGAACCCAGGATATCGGCACCGGCACTCGGACCGCGCTTGCGATCGTCGCGGCGGAGGAGCTGGGCGTGCCTATAAGCCAGGTCGCGTCGGAGATCGGCGACACTCGGTATCCATTCTCGCTTCCCTCCGGCGGCAGTATGAGCGCGCCGTCAAACACACCCGCGGTGCGGCAAGCGGCGGCTCATCTGCGCGACAAGCTGTTCAGAATCGCGGCGCCGATTCTCGGCGCCGCGCCGTCGGATCTCGAGGCGCGCGACGCAGTGATTCGGGTGCGCTTCGATCCGTCGCGATCGGTCGCGTTCAAGACCGTCTGCCGCCGTATTCCGGGCGACTCGATTTCCGCGCAAGGCGAGCGGCTTCCCAACTATCAGGAATTCCGTCCCGATCAGGCGGGATGCCAATTCGCCGAAGTGGAAGTGGATACTGAAACCGGAATCACGCGCGTGGTGCGAGTGGTCGCGGTGCACGATGTCGGCACGATGCTGGATCCGCTGACCTCGCGCAGCCAGGTCAATGGCGGCGTGCTGATGGGAATCTCGTACGCGCTGTTCGAGATGCGCCGGATGGACCCGGCGCTCGGGCTGATGATGAATCCGACCATGGACGACTACAAGCTGGTCGGACCGCTCGACACGCCGAAGATCGACGTGATCTTCCTCGACGTTCGCAATGGCGGCACCAACACCGGGGTGCTCGGAATTGGCGAGGTGGTGCACGTTGCGAGCACGGCCGCGGTCGCGTGCGCGGTCAGCGACGCTATCGGCGTTCCGATTCGCGAGTTGCCGCTTACGCCGGATCGGATACTGGCGGCGCTGGAGCATGCGTGATGAACCGCTTCGAGGTAGTGACGCCCGCCGACGTCGAGCACGCATCCGCGATGATCGCGAAGCCGAATTGCGCCGCAATCGCGGGTGGCGTGGACGTGCTCGATCTGCAGAAGCTCGGCGTGACCAGAACCGCGACGCTGGTGAACCTGAAGCCGCTTGCCGCGATGAACGGAATCGATGAAAAGCCTGGTGGCGACCTGCGTCTCGGAGCGCTGGTGAAGCTGCACGAGGTCGCGGAGCATCCGGTGATTCGGAAAAGATTCAGCGCCATCTCGGATGCGGCGCGGCAGGCGGCGACCCCGCAGATCCGCAACCTGGGCACGGTCGGCGGAAATCTGCTGCAACGCCCGCGATGCTGGTATTTCCGTAATCCGCTTACGAACTGCCTAAAAAAAGGAGGCGACCGCTGCTTCTCGGTTGGCGGATTAAACCGTTATCACGCGATTTTCGGGGGCGGCCCCTCGTTCATCGTGCATCCGTCGAATCTCGCGCCTGCCTTGGTGGCTTTCGGAGCCAGCGCGCACATAGTCGGCCCGGGCGGAGTGCGAACGGTCGAGCTTGAAAAATTTTTCGCGCTGCCATCGGTTGACCCGCATCGCGAGAACGATCTGAAAGCCGGCGAGATCATCACCGAGATCATCGTGCCAGCTCCCGCGCGCGGTGCCCGCAGCATCTATATCGAGGCGCGTGAGAAGCAGAGCTTCGATTGGCCGCTGGTAAGCGTCGCGGCGGTGATCGTCGCGAATGGAAAGACGGTTTCCCAGGCGCGAATCGTGATGGGTGCGGTCGCTCCGATTCCGTGGCGCGTACCAGATGCGGAACGGACGCTGGCCGGGATGGCGCCGAGCGAGGAGAATGCGCGAGCCGCGGCGAAAATCGCGATCAAGAACGCGGCACCGCTGCCGGATAACGGGTACAAAGTGAAGATCGCGGAGGTGCTGGTGCGCCGCGCAATCCTTGGCGCCGCAAGCGAAGCCGCGACTGCCTCCGATCAGACATAGAGACCATAGCGATGGCGACGCCGAAGCTCTGCGGATTGCTCCGCACCAAAACCGCCTATTATCGCACGCCCGACGGCGAGCGGATGTTCGACCTCGACAGCACCACGGCTTGCTACACCTGTCTTGTAACGCAGCAGCCGATTGGACCCGACGGCGAGCCGGTGGACGCCGGCCGCTGCGGCGCCGATCGCGGATGCTTCGAAGAGGAGCGCTGAATATGGGAGCGTCAGTGGCGGAAAAACTCGGGCCGGTCGCAACCCGCACAATCTTCGAAAATGACGACGTGCGCGTGTGGGAGATGGACTTGCAGCCGGGCGAGGTCTGCGGCCTTCATCATCACACGCTCGACTATGTGCTGTTCATTCTTTCCAGCGCGAGCGTCGGCGCGCTCAGGCGTGGCGAACAGCCGCCCGGCGGCAAGCCGCGGGGATTTCCGTTGGAAGCGCGCGCAACTTATTTCGTGCCGGCCGGCGGTATCGAGAGCGCGCACAATGTCGGCGCGACGCGATTTTTCGAGGCATTGTTCGAAATCAAACGACCGGCGCCCCGCGGAGCCGAGAAGTTGGGCTACGTCGGATGCGAAGCGTTGGCCGGACGGGAGCCCGAGCCGGGCATAGTGACGATTCTCGACAATGGCCGGGTTCGGGTGACCGAGATGACGCTTGCGCCGGGCGCTTATAGCGGAGAGCGCCGTTATACGCATGACGCGGTTGCCTACGCAGCGGAGGGTGGCGACCTGGCTGTTACCGAACGCGGGCAGGATGGACAAACGTCGTCGCGTCGCGAGCCGGTCGCGACCGGACAGGTCGTCTGGTATCCGCGCGGGAGTTATCGAGGGTTTCGCAACGACGGCGGCGGGCGCTTTCGGCAGGTTCTGCTCGAGTTAAAGTAACACTTCATATTTTGATCGCGCGGCGGGCCTCCGCCCGGCTTAACCGGATGTCCGTTCGCGGCTGAAATCGGACCGCTCGGCACGCCGCCAATAGCCGCTTAAGCGGCTCGCATGCTAGTTTCCGCGCATGAAAATTCTTGCGGGTGTGGGCGCGGGCGCATTACTGGGGCTGAGCTTATCGTCCATAGCGGCTTCTCCGATTCAAGCGGCAGCGGTGAGGCCGGGTGAGATGATTACGCCGAGGAACGCCGCCGAGGTGCGGCAACTGGTCAGTCCGGGTACCTACTACGCCATCACCCGCGGCATGGAGTTGCACATCGTGGCGAGCCAGCGAATCGATTGGCCGCCGCCGTACAAGATCGCCACTGAAAAGTATTCTCCGCAGGTGCGCCTTTCCGCGGACCATCGCACCCTGGTGGGCTATGTCGCCGGGCAGCCGTTTCCGCTACTCGACCCGAACGATCCGGATATTGCGACCAAGATAATGTGGAACGCGAACTTCAAGCCGGTCGCGACCGACGACTTCGATCTTCGTTATTTCGAATGCCAGGTTGCTCCATTCAATCCGGGCGGAACTCAGAAGCAGCTTGAATTCACCGCAATCGGGCATCTTGCGGGTTACTTCGATATAGGACGCACCGAGGTCGAGCCGCTTCCCGCGGATCCGGATTTCAAGACCACCGGCATCTGGTGGCGCGCAGCCGCCTACCCGACTATCGCTCCCGCCGATGATCGCGGCAGCGGCGGCATGCGCTATCGATATTGGGATCCGAATCGGGGCGACGATGCGTGGGCGTTTCTTTCGGGAACCCGCCGTGTTCGCCGCGTCAACGAGGCGATTCTCAGCGCGTCACCGGGTTTGTCGACATGGGATCCCGATCATTCGGGCGGGTTCAACGCGAAGCCGCAGGAATACGACTATAAGTTCCTGGGCGAGCGCGAGATGCTTGCGTGTGTGCACGCGCGGAACTCGCCGGCGCATCCATGTCCGACCGACGGCGAAGCTACCTCGTGTCCCGATGACTGGGAGCTTAGGCATCTCTATATCGTCCAGGTGACGCCGCGCCCGGGCGCCACCAGCGAGATTCTGCAGTCAAAGACCATCGTCTATATCGACGGAGAAGCGTGGCTGAATCCGTATATCGATAGCTATGATCGCAGTGGTCAGCTTTGGAAGACGCAGATCTATCTCTCGACTTATCGTGATCGGCCGGTGCCTGACGCGCAGATCGCGGTTTATCCATACAAGCGCGAGTTCGGCATCGCGTCATCGAGTATCGACGTACAATCGGGCCTGGTGACGACTTGTTATCTGCCGGGGCCCGACACGACCGAACGCGAATGCTGGTACATCAACATGGGCGCGGTCGACAAGGATTTCTTTACTACCGAGGCTATGACCAAGGCGGGCCACTAAAAAGAGCGGCACGCGTTCGGATCAGTTCGCGATGGGGCGTGCGCCGCGGATGCCCGAAGTAAGAAACGCAACCAGAAGATTTTCCGCCATATAGCGAGGAGCGTGCCTGCCGCCCACCATCCTGCCTATCGAATCGGACGCGCTCAGCGCCATCGCGGCCACGATCTCCGCGTCGGCAGCGTCGAATCCGAACTCCTGGCTGAGATGGCGCGACCACATGTCGAAGAATGGGCCTAGCCGCGCGCGAACGTTCCGGCGAAGTCCGCGTCCGCTGAGGCGGTTTTGAAGCATCGCGATAAGCCGCCCGCGCATCGCGACGATGTCCAAGTACGCCGATACGGAGCGCCGTACTCGAACCTCAAACGGCGCCGGCGCGTCCATCGCCTCGCTCACCTTTCGGTACATCGTCGCGATCTCGCGATCCAGAACCGCAAGCGCGACTTCCTCGGCGTTGCCGAAATACACATATCCAAGACCTTTGCTGACGCCCGCGTGCGCGGCCAGCGACTCCATCGTGAGCGCTTCAAACCCGTCGCTCAGGATGAGATCGGCGGCGACATTGAGCAGATGCTCGCGCCTGGCCGAAGCTGACATCCGTGCGCATCGTGCCGCGGCGCGCGAAGTCCCCGAGTGGCGGGTTTTCCGATCCTCGTTTGGAGCCGGCATTGAAGACTAATTGTTTCCCGCTGTGAAACGTTCGGTGTCCAAGTCCGCGATTCTAGTTGACGGTAGCGTCAATTCCAACTAAAGTCCAAACCCGAACGAGCCTGCAATAGCTTCAGGACGGAATGCAAGATGCCCTACGCGGAAGGACGAACTTTCTATGACGCGGACAGCCACTTGATGGAGTTCAGCGAATGGCTGCCGCAGTATGCGGACCCGCAGCTACGCGATCGCATCCGTCCGCTGTATCTCGGCGGCGCGGGAGCGAAGGCCAGCGAGATTATCGCGCAGGCGCGCGCCCGCAAAGGCAATCCGACGGCCGCAAAAGCGCTGGAAGACGATATCATGGGGCCAAAGGGATGGCTCGCGCTCGGAGCGCTCGATCCGGCGGAGCGCAGCCGCGCGCTAGATCTGTTGGGCGTCGACAAGCAACTGGTCTTCGCCACCTTCGCCTTCTCGCAGTTTATCAGCGAGGACCAGGACCTGCTTTATGGGGGCACGCGAGCTTTAAATCGCGCGATGGCGGATTTCTGCTCGCATGACAAACGGTTGATCGCGGTCGGATCGGTTCCTTGGGATAATCCGGAACGCACGCTCGTGGAGGCGCGGGAGGCGATTCGGCTCGGATGCGGCGCGATCCTGGTCAATTCGATGCCGGCGGGAGGAAAATCGCCAACTCATCCCGATTTTCATCCGTTCTGGAACCTGCTCGAAGACAGCAATATTCCGTTCATGCTGCATGTCGGCGGTGGTGGACGGGCGCTCAGGCAGGCCTTCAATAACAATGGACTGCCGAAAACCACGGATTTCCTTGGCGGCGGCGAGAATATTCGATCCAAAGACTACATGACGCTGCATCAGACGCCCGAGCAGTTCCTGTCGTGCATGGTGCTTGATGGAGTGCTGGAGAAGTTTTCGCGCTTGCGCGGCGGAGTGATCGAGCAGGGCGCGCTATGGCTGCCCACCTTGATGCGCAAGCTGGATATTGTTCAATCGAGTTTCCGCAAGACGGAGCCGACGGTGATGAGCCTGCCGCTCAAGGCGTCTGACTATCTGCGCCGGCAAGTGAAGTTTACGCCGTTTCCGAATGAGGATGTGGGCTGGATTATCGCGAATTCGGGCGATGAGATGCTGCTGTTCTCGACCGATTATCCGCATCCGGAAGGCAGCCACGATCCGATTGGGCGGTTCGAGTCCACGATGAAGAGTGTAAGCGAAGAAGCGAAAGAACGCTTCTACCATCGCAACTTCGCCGAGATGATGGGTGATACCGCTTGACCCGGGATTACCGCGACGATTCCGGGCTGGGGGGAAACCCTGACGGTGCGGGCGAGGCAAAAACCTCGCCCGCATTGTTTGTGGACCTGAAGCCTACTTGATCGCGAGTGCGTTGGGCGGCGAACCGACTCCACCGGGCACATTGAGCGGCGCCGAGGTCAGGAAAAAGTCGTAGACCTTGTCCGCGGCGCAATCTTCCGCCAGCGATTCGAGATTCCACATCTCGCCGATTGGCATGCCGAAGAAGGCTAGCATGTGGAAATGCAGGAATTCATCTTCTGGAGACTTCGGCAGCGCCTCGAGTGCGGGAGAATCCGACGCGACCGCGGCCAGATGATTGTCCCACAGCCATCTCGCGACGCGGGCGCTTCCCTCGATTCCCGGGACCACGGTTTCGCGAGCGAGCTGTTCTTTCAATTCGGTAGCGGCGCCGAGGTAGAACTCGGTCCATCCGATTCGTATCAGCAGGATATCGCCCGGACGGAGTTTGGATTTTTGCGCGGCCAGGGTTGCCTCCAGATCCTCGAGTGGAATGGACTGCGCCTTGGTGTACTCGATCGATTTGCCGGCGCGCTGGTAATAGCGCCCGATATCGGCAAGCACGCCGCGTCCCGCGATTCCATGCCGGGCGAGATTGTCAATTCCTAGCCGCTTGCCGCCGCGTCCGGTCATCTCGTGATCGGGGATGCCGTTGTAAGCGCCATGCACCGGATGTTTTACATGCGCCAGCGCGTCCCATTGTGACGACGCCTGCGGATAGAAGTTGTCGAGGAAATCGTCCAGTACAAAATCGGTTGGCGCAGGAAATGTTTTGACCGTATGCCTATGCGCCTGACGGGTGAACAGCGGCGGGTCTGGAATATCGATCGGAAGATTCAGCGCAAAGATCTTGCCGCTGCGAATGGATGACGCGGCGGCACGCACTCGGTCGGGGGTCAGCAGGTTGATCGTGCCGAGTTCGTCATTTTCGCCAAAGACGCCCCAGGCAGATCCCTCCGGCGCTCCCGCGCGCACCGGCAATTCGCTGTAGGCGGGAATCGCCGGGCCGCGTGCCGCTGCGGCCGTCCTCGGCGCGGGTTTTTGCCTGGGTTTGGCTTTCGGAGCAGGTTTCGACCGCGCGACGGTCCGGGCCGGCTTGCGGGCGGGTCGGGTCTTTCGTGCGGGTTTTGCTTTCGCCATTTGACGCGTCCTCCTCCATTGAGTTTCGACTCGCCGCACTTGGGCGGAAAATCGAGCCTCGGAGCGGTTTGTCTTCTGTCTTAACAGAGCGTGCGCGAATCTCAAGAGGGGTGGAGAAAAGTGGCTGGATCACGGTGAAACGCGCCCAAATTCGGGCTTTTATACTTGTTAGGTGCGGCGCGCGATGATAATTTACGGAGATTGCTCCTTGCTCCATACGTGGAATTAGCAACCGTAGGATGGGGCTAGAAACCGTAAGGAGGACTGTGCGCTTTGAGGCGCTACGAAACTATTTTTATTCTTCGCTCAGATCAGGGCGAGCCACAGATCAAGGATTCCATCAAGCGTTTCGCGGGTATCGTCACCAGGGGCGGTGGCGAAGTCGTCGAGAACGAGGAATGGGGCGCGCGAGAGCTTGCTTACCGGATTAAGGGAGAGCGGCGCGGCTACTACGTTCGGCTCGATTATCTATCCGATGGCGCGGTGATGAACGAGATCGAGCGAAATCTGAAGCTTTCGGACACCGTGCTACGCTATCTTTCTGTCCTGGTTGATCCGGACGCAGATGCCGCCAAGGTTCGCGAAGAGATCGACGCGCGCAATCGCAGGATTGCCGAGGCTCGCGCCAACGCGGAAGCGCGTGCTGCCGCATACGCCGCCCAACAGGCCGAGCGCGAGCGCGCCAGCGAACCGGCATCCGATACTCCCGACGCGCCTGAAGAGATGCTTGCTGAAGCTGATCCGACGGCAACCGAACCTGAAGGCGGGAGTGAACCGCATTGAGCTTGCCGGCCGCGTGGCGGCTGGGCCTGAATTTCGGGTCACTCCGTCAGGGACACCGGTCCTGAAACTCAGCGTGGATTGCGGCGCCAAATCGGGCGAGAAGCTTCGCCTGGATGTCATTTTGACCGGCGACAGCGCACAACATGTCAGCGTCCGGATTCGGCGTGGGAGCGAGGTTTCCGTTTTCGGGAGATTGCGAGCTGTCCCCACACGAGGCGTCGGTCTGAATGCGGGAGCCGGAGTTGAAGTGATTGCCGATCGAATCGAGACGCTTGGCGAAAATGAGAATTGATCGCGGCGCGCTCAGGAGCGCGCAAACCCTGAAAAAAACGGCAAGGAATCGACATGGCAGAAGATAGAATGGAACAGGGCGGCGATCGCCCTCATGAAGACGCGCCGCGCGGCGGTCGCGGCCCGCGACCTGATGGCGAGCGATCAGGCGAAGCTCGTGCGGGAGAAGGTAGAGGCGAAGGGCGCGGCGGAGTGCGGCGCCGGACCGGCGGACGGCGGAAGGTCTGCCGATTTTGCGCGGATAAGACCTTGAAGGTCGATTACAAGGATGTGCGAACGCTCGGCAGCTTTATCACCGAGGGCGGCAAGATCGTACCGAGCCGGACTTCAGGCAACTGCGCTAAACATCAGCGCCAACTCGCGATCGCGATCAAGCGCGCGCGGGTGATTGCGCTGCTGCCATTCTCAACTCTCGGAGTCTGACGGCGAGGCACCAGTGACGCGCGCGGATCTGATAGGGATCGCTCGGGCGGCGCTGATTTCCGCTGTCCTTTTCGTCATCGGAGCGATGATCCCGCTGATTGGCGGAATCGCGATGGTGTTCGCTCCCGCGCCGCTTTTGGTTTATGCGGCCGGACGTCCGGGTGTTCTGCCGCGGATGGGAGCAGCGATCGCGATCGCCGCTCTGCTTATCGGAATTGCGGGCGGGCCATCCGCGACCATCGCGTATCTCGCGACCTTCGGACTGGCCACCGCGATTATCACCTTGTTGCTTACGCGGCAGCGCCCCTTTGAACTGGTCGTAATGGCGGCCGCCGGCGCGATGATCCTGGCGGCTACGAGCGCTGCGCTGATAACGATCGGCGGACCGGCGGCAATTTCGAAAGCGATCTCGACCGACCTGACCAGTGGAATGATTCATGGGCAGGAGGCCTACCGCAGTATCGGCATCACCAATGCGATCCCGCCCGAAACCCAGTCGGAGATTCTGGATTGGACCGTGCGACTGGCGCCGGCGCTTGCCGCGATAGTTGCGGGTATCGCGATCCTGCTCAACCTCAGGCTTTTTTGGCGGCTCGGTGGCAAGGAGCGGCTGCCATACGCATTGTTCGGCGATCTGGCGAAGTGGTCCGCTCCCGAGTGGCTGATCTGGGGACTTATCGCGACCGGATTCGGCATGCTCGCGCCGGTGCGCGCGGTCAGCGATGTCGCGCTGAACGCTTTCCTGGTGATCGCGGCGATCTATTTCTGTCAGGGCCTCGCTATCATGCGATTTTACTTCCAGTCGCTGTCGGTTCCGGGGATCGTGCGCGGAATAATCTACTTCATCACCGTAATCCAACCGATTGTCGCCGGGGTGGTATGCCTGGCGGGAATTTTCGACATGTGGATCGACTTCCGCCGACTCAAGCCGCCGAGCCAGGAGGCGGGCAATTTTGGAGATTTTCTCTAAACCGGAGCGAAAAGCGAGGGGCTGAAAAAATCATGAATGTCCAAGTGATTCTCAACGAAGACGTTCCCAACCTGGGACGGACGGGTGACGTCGTCAGAGTAAGAGCGGGCTTCGCACGCAATTACCTGCTGCCAAGAGCGCTTGCGGTGGAGGCAAATGCCCGCAATCTGCGCGCCTTTGAACATCAGAAGTCGATCGCGATGTTCAAGCGCGAACGGCAGAAGAATCTTTCGCTCAGCCTCAAGGAGAGAGTCGAGGCCCTGGTGCTTGAGATCAAGGCGCGAGCCGGAGAAGAAGGCAAGCTGTTCGGCTCAGTTACCAATATTGACGTCGAGCGCGCGCTCCGGGAAAAGGGGCTCTCGATCGAGCGGCGCAAAATCATTCTGCCCGAGCCGATCAAAGCGCTTGGTGAGTTCGCGGTCCCGGTCAAGCTCGACGCCGAAGTCGAAGCCACCGTGAAGCTCACGGTAACGGCGGAATAAGGGATTTGCCCGATATGATTAAACTTTACGACTTCCTATCCTGTCCATACGGCCAAAAAGTCCGAATTGTGCTGGCGGAGAAAAGCCTGACCTATGATCTGATTCCCGTTGACCTCGCTCAGAGCGACCATCGCAAGCCCGAGTTTTTGCGGCTGAATCCGTTTGGCCGGGTGCCGGTGCTGGTGGACGAGGACACCACGATTTACGACTCGACGATCATCAACGAGTATCTGGAAGACGAATATCCCGAGCCGCCGGTGCTGCCCGCAATCGGATCAAGCGCGATGCGGTCGCGGGCAAGATCGTTCGAGGATTTTGCCGACACCTCATTCACGCCGCAAATTGGCCAGTTAATCTCGGAAGTCGCCAAGCCCGAGGGTGAGCGCGATCAGAATCGGATCCAGCGCCTTCACCAGGGAGTCGAGCGGGTGCTGGTGTATCTCGACCGCGAGCTGCAGCACGGACAGCCGTTTCTGGCGGGCGAGTTCTCGGTTGCTGACATCGCCTTTGCGCCCCGTCTGTTCGTGTTGAGCCATCTCGGAATAGACGCAGTGGCAAATCGGACGAATATCGACGCGTGGATGAAGCGGATGATGGAGCGTCCAAGCATTCGCACGCTACAGGGACTGGAAGCAGATCCGGTGTGCCCGGGTTGAGTGTGCGCACATCGGCAGGCGGTTCCAAACCGTACAAAAGAGCCGTGCGGGTAACCACACGGCTCTTTCGGTTTGGGACTTGCGGATCTGGTGACGGAAGACGGAGTCTAGCCTAAAGTCTCGCCCGGATTAATAGCGTGAATCGCCAAACAGGTCCTCGTCGTCGCGGGTGCTCGGGCCGATTCCGGTAATCCGGAACATCAGCTTGGCGGCAAACAGCTTGTCCCCAATCCGTCCCTGGGGCTTCAGAAATCCGCCGTGGCGGCGGCATTTTGGACAGGCAATCGAACCGCTGAGCATGCTCGCGTTTTCGGCGGTAATTCTTAGATCGAATGTGACTCCACATCCGGGATTTTGACAGGTCGTACGATAAACCACTCCGCGTCCGGTGGTGCTCGTTTCAGTTCTGGCCGTAGCTGTATGCATCGCTTCTTTCCTCACTTCCAGGAAGAACCCGCGGTTCTCCTTATTCGTTCCGGAAGAATTAGACGTAAAATCTTGTAAAACGTTTCAAGCAAGCCGCATGCCTTGGCCGGTCAGGCGCTCAAAGTGGACCAAAATCCTTTGATTTCGGCCCTCTACGCGAGTGGGCCGGTATTCTTTTGCACACATACGGCGCTACATCCGCTGGGAAAAGATGCGTCTTTTGCTACAGTTCGTGTTACATCCGCAGCATTTGCGCAGCGAGCGACACGCGCTGCTCAGCAAGTAAGCAGACTTTATCGACGGCGCACGTGACCCTATACTCGGAAAGACGGCGCTCTGTAGCTCGGGAAGCGAGGGTTTGAGGAACGGGATCGTGCTTGCATGAAGACACTGGCGCTTGTGATGGCGGGGGGACAAGGCACCCGGCTGCATCCATTGACCAAGGAACGCGCCAAGCCCGCGGTTCCATTTGGTGGTAAATACAGGATCGTCGATTTCGTCCTGTCGAACCTGATTAACTCCGGCATCTACGCCATCTACGTTCTGGTCCAGTTCCGCTCGCAATCTTTGATCGAGCATCTAAAGGATGGCTGGCAGTTCGGCGGGATGCTGCCTGACCATTTCGTGATTCCGGTGCCGGCGCAGATGCGCCTAGGAGAATCCTGGTACCAGGGGACGGCGGACGCAATTTTTCAGAATCTGAACCTGATTGACGACCTGAGACCCGACCTGGTCGCGGTGTTTGGCGCGGATCACGTCTACCGGATGGACATCCAGCAGATGATCGAGTTTCACTTAGAGCGAAAAGCCGCGGTTTCAGTTGCAACGCTGCCGGTCGGTCTGGACGAAGCCGACCAATTTGGCATCCTTTCGGTTGATTCGGGTTTGCGGGTGGTGCAGTTTCTCGAGAAGCCGAAGAACCTAACCACCTCTATGCCTGGCGCGCCCGGGAAGTGCCTCGCATCGATGGGCAATTATCTGTTCGATCCGGAGATACTGCGCGCCTCGCTCATCGATGATTCGACCCATCCTGACAGCCAGCATGATTTTGGGCATGACCTCCTGCCCAAGCTTATCGAACGAGTTCCCGTGTATGCCTACAATTTTATGACCAATCGGATCCGCGGCGACTCGGAAGTAAATCTGAGTTACTGGCGTGATGTCGGGACGCTGGACGCCTATTATGAGGCGAATATGGACCTGCGCGACGCCCGGCCACATCTTAACCTGTACAATCCGAGTTGGCCGCTGCGCACCGCCTATTACGACCAGCCGCCCGCGAAGTTTGTGTTCGATGAGGACCGACGGCGGGGCACCGCACTGCATTCGGTGGTTTCGGAGGGCTGTATCGTCTCAGGGGGGACGGTTCGAAACTGCGTGCTCGGCCGTAGCGTTTTCATCCATTCCTACAGCAGCGTGGAAGACTCGGTTATCATGGACTATGCGGAAATCGGCAGGAACGCGCGGGTGCGGCGGGCGATTATCGACAAGAACGTCTATGTGCCGGATGGCGAGGAGATTGGCTATGACCTCGAGCGCGATCGCCGGCGGTTTTTCGTAAGCGACTCCGGCCTGGTTGTCATTCCCAAGGCCCCCAAACGAGAACATCGCCTTGGCTGATATCCGGATGGGACCGCCAGAGGTAGCCGGCTTGAAGCCGGAGATTGCCACAGATGCCACGCCTGATGCTCCGCTTCCGAGCCGAGCGGACGCGCCCCCGGCTGTACGCGGTCTGCCAATGGCGCGGCCTATCCGTTCTGCGCGGCTCAAGCTGAGTTTCGGGACGCGGATTGGATTCTGGCTGATGGTGGCGCTGCTGCATCTGCTCAGCCTGATTCCGGACTTCGTCCTGGTGAGAATTGGCGCGCTGTGTGGGTATGTGGGCTATCTGCTCGACCGGCGGCACATCCGAATTGGGCTCAAAAATCTGGAAATTGCGTTTCCCGACAAGAGCCTGGCCGAGCGCCGCCGCATCCTTCGCACCTCCTATGTAAACCTGGGACGCAGCGGCGCGGAATACGTTCGGCTGGGCGGATTTTTCTATCGCCGGCTTGGGAAGCGAGTCAGGTACCACAACCTGGAGTATTGGAACGATGTGGCGGCTCGATATCCAGGCAAAGGAATTCTAGTCCTGGGAGCGCATTTCGGAAATTTCGAACTGAACCTGTGCGCTCATGCACTGCATGGCTACCAGGTATCGATCGTGCACCACACGCAAAGATTTCTCGCCGGCGATGCGCTCATGACATTCGTGCGCGAACGCGCGGGGGTTGAGGTTATCCGCAAGCACTCGGCCGCGCGCGCGGTTTTGAGAGCTCTCAAAGCGGGAGATCTGGTCGTGATTCCATTCGATCAGAACGCGAAACGCAGCGAAGCTGTCTTCGTTCCATTTTTCGGAGAGATGGCCGCGACCGTGGGTGGCGTCGCGCGATTGGCTCTGATCTCAGAAGCTCCGGTCGTGCCGGTATTTATCATCCGGGACCCGAATAACCGGACCCACTGCATCAGGATCCTGGAAGAAATATCGGTGCAGCGGACCGGAAATACCGACGCAGACGTCGCGGAGAACACACGACACTTTCTCAAGTCGATTGAAGATTTGGTGCGGCTTTATCCGGAACAATTCCTGTGGACTCACCGGCGTTTTCGCACTCGTCCGCGCGGTGCGCCGCTGATCTACGACTGGGAACCGCGCCGAGCGACAGCATTAAGCGGCGCGGCTTCGCGCGCCCGCCAGCCGTCCTAGGACACCCAATATGATAAGCGCCGCGATCCAGGCCGCCGCGCCGCTAATCAGCGCCTGATGACCCCATCCGGCGAGCCATCCGGGCAGAATGGCGCGTCCGGCTATCAGTTTCGGCCACAGTTTCGAGCCGAGTACAAATCCGGAATGCAGCCCGATCGAGAAGTAGACCGATCCGGTGAGCACGTAGGCCTCGGCCAGCACGACACCGAGAAGGAACAGTCCGATCAGGGTGGGAATCGCCGTGGCGGGATGCGCCAATTGATTGCCGCATTGCGCGAGCGTCCGTATTCCGGCGGACATGTTGAGACCGGTCAGATAGAAGCGGGCAGGCGAGCGTACCAGATGCGCGACGGCATAGATTGCGGAGCTTAGAATCAGTGCGCCAGTGCGGCCGAAATCGCTCGTCATTCCACCAAACAGGAATGCGCGAAAAAAAGCCTCCTCAATAATTCCGATGACTATCGCGGAAGCGAGATACTTCGGCAGCAAAGCCGCGATGCGCGCCGTATCGCCGCCGCGAGCGCCCAGAGCCAGCGATGCGCCAAACAGCAGCATCATCACGATCAGAGCCACCACGAAACCTCGGATCGCGCGAACGACACCCGCAGCCGGGCCCCGAAAACCGGAGCGCAACAAAGCAATCAATCGGAGCGGCCGAGCGGCAATTACGATCGCGGCGAGCAGCGTTACCATCACGACCCGGTCGAAGATGCGAGGGAACGGAAATCTGTAGCCCATCGCGGCAACCGCCGCAGCCGCGAATGGCGCAATCAGGACCGCGGCGCCGAGTCCCGCGAGCAGTGCGATCGCAAATTTGAGCGTGAACGAGTGTCGCATCTCGGATATTGCCGGCTTTTGCCTGCACCGACGCTTACCGATAGCGCGCCTGCTTGCAAGCGGTGACGCCTTCGGCCGGTATGCGGATTATCTAACGCGTGCGTTCCGGGTCCCGCTGCGGCTCGATTACGATCTCGACCGGACATGACCGCGCCGGCGCGCGAACGATCTGGAGCACCGCCTCCGCGATATCGCCCGGCGCAAGCATCGCGGCGCGATCGAGCCTTTTGCTGGGCGGAATCAATGCGGTGTCGACCAGCCCAGGCACGATCACCGACACTTTGATTCCCGCCTGCCGCAACTCGGCGAATGCGGCATGAGTAAACGCGATAAGGCCGGCTTTTGCCGCGGCGTAAACCGCCTCTCCTGCGGGAGTTTTGCGCGCCGCCAGCGACGCGACATTGATGATTGCGCCAGATCCCTGCGCCGCCATCCGCGTTGCGACAATCCGCGCCAGTGCAATAGGAGCGCGCAGATTCACCGACAGGATGCGGTCGACGTACTCTTCGCTCATCTTTTGAAACGACGTTCGGGGCGGCGCCCATCCCGCATTATTCACCAGCAGGTCGATGCGCCCGTAATGATCGAACGCGGTCGTTATCAGCGCCTGGTAGGAGTCGCGATTAGCGAGGTCGAGCAGAACGATCAGCGAGCGCTCAGCGCCGAGCCCGGTCATCCTGCGAGTTTCGTTCAGTTCCTGGTCCGAGCGAGCCGCCAGACACAGCGCGAAGCCCTCGCGGGCCAGCGCACCGGCGATCGCGCGGCCGATTCCCCGGCCCGCGCCGGTGATGACGGCAACTTTTTCAGCATTGATATCAGGCAAGCGGAAATAAACCTTTCAGCCGTCGCTTGGCCACTTGCGCAGGACGGCGGAGTTGCCCAGACTGCTTCTCGCAACCCGGATCGTGCCGGGAAGCATAATCATACACCTCGCGTCTCGAGGGTTTGAGAGGGCGGAACGGGAGGGCAGAGGAGAGCGAATGAACGCGCAGGTCTTTCGCGAATACGACATCCGCGGCGTCGTCGAAACCGATTTTGACGACGACTTCATCTGCGATCTCGGACGCGCATATGCGACCATCCTTCATCGCGCCGGAAAGAAGACCATCAGCATCGGCCGCGACTGCCGTCTCTCATCGCCTTCGCTTCACGATCGGCTGCTGGAAGGCATCCTGCCGAGCGGAATTGAGGTTATCGACATCGGGGTGGTACCGACGCCGCTTTCGTATTTTTCGGTCGCTCACTGGAAACTCGATGGGGGCGTGATGATCACCGGCAGCCACAATGCCGCTGAGTACAACGGCTTCAAACTCGGAGTGGGACCCTCAACCATCTTTGGCGATCAGATCCAGGAAGTGCGCAGGATAATCGAGAAGCGCGATTTTATTGGCGGCAAGAGGCCGGGAAAAATCTCCGAGCGTTCGATACTTCCCGAGTACGGCGCTTTCATCAATGCAAATTTCAAGTTGCGCCGGGGCATGAAAGTCGCCCTTGACGGCGGTAATGGATGCGGCGGGGTGGTGGCGGAGCCGCTAATGAAACAGCAGGGCCTTGATGTAAAGGGATTGTTCATCGAGATGGATGGGCGCTTTCCAAACCATCATCCCGATCCGACGGTCGAGGAGAACATGCGTCATCTCAAGGCCGCAGTGCACGACTTCGAAGCGGAAATCGGGATCGCTTACGACGGCGACGCGGATCGAGTCGGCGCGGTCGATGAACACGGCCGTATCGTATGGGGTGACGAGCTGATGGTTGCATTCTCACGGAATATTCTCGAAAGCCATCCCGGCGCCGCGATTATCGGCGATGTCAAATGCTCAAGCCGCATGTACGAAGATATCGCCCGCCATGGCGGCCGGCCGATCATGTGGAAGACCGGGCATTCGCTTATCAAGAGCAAGCTCAAGGAGGAGCATGCGGCGCTGGCGGGAGAGATGAGCGGGCACATGTTCTTTGCCGATCGCTATTTCGGCTTCGATGATGCGATTTACGCTTCGTTTCGGATTCTCGAAATCGTAAGCCAGCAGCGCCGCGGCCTGGCTGCGATTCTCGCCGACCTTCCTCCAAGTGTCGCGACTCCGGAGATCAGGCTGGATTGCCCTGATGATCGAAAGTTCGACACAGTTCGGCGGGCCGCGGAATATTTTCGCGCCCACTACGATGTGATCGAGATCGATGGAGTCAGGGTGAATTTCAAGGATGGTTGGGGTCTGGTGCGCGCTTCCAACACTCAGCCCGCCCTTGTGATGCGCTTCGAAGCGCAGAATGCGGCGCGGCTGGCCGAAATTCGTTCGCTGTTCGAGAGCAAACTTAAGAAATTGGGCGCGCTGTAGGAATGACGCGGCGCGCACCGCTGTCGGCGCTGATTATTGCGGGAGGCCGAGGAACCCGTTTCTGGCCTTGCAGCCGCGAGAAATCACCCAAGCCGCTTTTCCGCGCTGACGGCAGTCAGACCCTGCTCGCCGCAACCATTGCCCGCACGCTCGGACTGGTGCCTCGCGACCGGATCTTCGTGCTGGTCGCCAAGTCGCACGCACGAGCATTTCGCCGCGCGATTCGAGGACTCATCTCGCCACGCAACCTGATTATCGAGCCGGCCGCGCGAGGCACGGCGGTAGCGATCGCGTTCGGTGTCGCAACCATAGAGCATCGCATCGGGCCCGGCGTGGTCGCGGTCATGCCGGCGGACCATTTGATCGAAACCGCGTCGCAGTTTCGCTTAACGATTGCGCAAGCGGCCTCGCTTGCGGCTAAGCACGCCTCGATTGTAGTAATTGGCATTCCTCCCACCCGGGCGGAGCCGGGCTTCGGCTATCAGAAGATCGGCCCTGCGATCGACCACGGGTTCAAGGTCGATCGATTCGTCGAGAAACCGCGGATTGCGCTCGCGCGACGAATGGTGCGCTCCGGGCAATTCTTGTGGAACGCCGGGATGTTCGTGCTCGATTCGCGAACGCTGGACGCCGAGTTGCGCGCCCATAGTCCGCGGCTTGCCAGTGGCGTGCGCGCGATGACGGGCGCGCCGGACTCAGTTATCGCGCGATCGTACAAGCGCCTGAACTTCGATTCGTTCGATCGCGAGGTAGTGGAGCGAAGCTCGAACGTGCTTGGAGTGCGCGCACGCTTTCGATGGCATGACGTGGGATCATGGGAGGGGCTGTGGGAGGCGCTGGGAAACAAGGAGGCTATAACCCGCGGCAACGCAATCGCTATCGATTCCCGGCGAATCTTTGCACAATCGGACTCGCGGCTGATGGTGCTGTTTGGGGTCGAGGACATTATCGCGGTGGACGCTGGCGACGCTATCCTGATCGCGCATCGTTCCCGCTCGGACTCGATTCGGGAAGTGACCCGCGAACTCGAACGGCGCGGGATGTCGCGGTATTTGTGAAAGCGCCGCCGAAGCTCGGCTAGTCGAGCGCCATCGAGTCGCATCTGAGCACGATCTTGCGCAGCTCGCTCTCATGCTCCAGGTCTTCGCCCGCTATGGTAGTCATAAGCCGTGCCGCGGCCGTATCGAGAGATTCCCAGCGAATCGCGCAAACTCGCAGTCCGCTCGCGATCGCGCTCAGAAGGATCAGGTCGCGGCTGAGGCGCTCCCAGTTATTCGCGCCCTCGCCGGACTCGGACTGTGGAGGGCGAGGCGACGCACCGCGATCGAGCAGGAGTTTTCGAAGACGATCGAAATGGTCCGCCTCCTTGTCGGCGAGCGAGCTCACCCGCGCCTCTATCGCGGGATACGTGCATCGCGCGGCGTGCCGCCGCAAGCGCTCCACAAGCGCCTGCTTGCGTCCAACAAGCTCCGCCAACTCCGAAAGAGGCGGCTTCTCCATTTGTGCGGAAGGCCCGCGTCGCGAGAACAATCCCATTGCTGATTCCGTCGCATTACGTACAAGCTTGAGCATCGGTCTTCAAGACGGCACACTTCTCAACTGAAGCATGATCGCCGGTTCTTCGCGGCTCAAATCGCGCGATGGATAACGGGTCGAGGCGAATTTTCATGGAAATAAAATCAGTGCCGCTGGTTCGGCCGTCGGATGACATCAACGTGATCGTCGGACAGGCGCATTTCATCAAGACCGTGGAAGATATATTTGAGGCGCTGGTGCAAGCGGTACCTGGAATAAAGTTTGGCATCGCTTTCAATGAAGCGTCGGGGCCGAGACTGGTGCGGCACACGGGAACCGAAGAGAAGCTTGAACAAGCGGCAATCGACGCGGCGCTCGCTATCGGCGCGGGCCACGTATTCGTGGTTATGCTCGGCAACGCGTTTCCTGTGAACGTGATGGGTCAGCTCAAATCGGTCGCCGAGGTCTGCACGATCTTCTGCGCCAGCGCGAATCCGCTCAGGGTCGTAGTTGCGGAAGAAGAGGGTGCGCGCGGTGTGATCGGCATAATCGATGGAAGCGAGCCGGCGGGCGTGGAGGGCGAGGGCGATCGCAAGGAGCGTCATGCGATGCTACGGCGCTTCGGTTACAAGCAATAGGTCCGTCGGGCACGTGCGGGATCGGTGATTTCAGGTGTGCGCTTTCGTTGCGCTATGATTTTGACGCGGCGATTGGCGCGATGTCGGTGTGGCAAAGACGGGCGGAAAGCGACGCGGAACGAGCGGCGGTCAGAGGCGCGTCTGGCGGATACGCGGATGGCGCGCGCGAAATCTCGCGGTCGCGGCGATCTTTCTGATCGCATTCGGGACCGGGTTTTACCTGGCGCAACTCTATGGCGAAATCTCCGCGCTCATCGAGCAGCGCCGCGCAGCGCTTACCTCCGCAATCTATTCCGCGCCCGCGCCGATTAGGCCCGGCGACGACATCGTCCGCACCGGACTGATCGACCGGCTGGAGCATCTGAGCTACACCCAATCCCCGAACCCAACGGCTCCGGGAGAATATTCCAGAACGCCGGGTATCGTTTCGATTTACACGCGCGCCTTCAATGCCGGCGGCGGCGAGCACCCCGCCGCCCTGATTAAAGTCGATCTCAATGGTACGACCATTAATGCGGTACTTGATTCTTTTGGCGTTCTCTACCGGTCGGCGGCGCTCGAGCCCGAAGTGATAGGGCGGCTGCTGCCCGGCGCGCCAGCGGAACGAATGGATGTCGCGCTGGGCGATTTGAAACCGTACCTGGTACACGGGCTCGTCGCCACGGAAGACCGCTGGTTCTACTACCATCCGGGAATCGATCCGATTCGAATTGCCGAAGCGGCATTCCTGGACTTGCGATCGCGTCGTCTCGCGCAAGGCGCAAGCACTATCACCCAGCAGCTCGCGCGCACCTTTCTCGATCAGCACGAGCGGAGTTTCAGCCGCAAGTTCCGCGAGCTTGCGGTCGCTGTCGTGCTTGAAATGCGGCTGAGCAAAAATGAAATTCTCGAACGCTATATCAACGATGTGCCGATGGGCGAGTACCAGGGCACGCCGATCGAAGGATTGCCGCAGGCGGCGCGATATTTCTTTAATCGTGACTTGCGCGAGGTAACGCCCGCACAAGCCGCGGCGCTCATTGGGATGATTCAGGCGCCGACCCTGTACGATCCGCGGCGTCATCCTGAGAATTGCCTGAAGCGGCGCAATGTCGTGCTGGAAATCATGAAGAATGCGGGAGTGATAGACCCGGCGGCCTATCAGACCGCGATCAACACGCCCGTTGAGGTGATAAAGCCGCCGGGATTTCGCCGCGCGCCGTATTTCACGGATTACGTGACCAGTCTGGTCGCCAAAATTCCGGGGCTGAACGGCAATCTGGCAGGACTTAAGGTCTACACGACGCTTGATCCTGAAATGCAACTTCGCGCGCAGGACACGGTCGAATCCAATCTTGAGCGGCTCGAAAGAGAACACCGCAGGCTCAGGCGCGCGGACAAAAAGGAACAGCTTGAGAGCACCTTGATTGCACTCGACGCTCAGAGCGGGGCGATTCGCGCGATGGTTGGCGGACGCGACTATTCGACCAGCCAATTCAATCGGGCGGTGATGGCGGAGCGGCAGCCCGGATCGGCATTCAAGCCGATCGTTTACGCGGCGGCGCTTGACCCCGAGCGCGCTCCGTTCTCGCCGCCGATGACGCTAGCGACCATGCTTCCAGATCATCCAATGTCATTCGGAACCTGGGCTCCAGCGGACTACGAACGCACGTACCTGGGACAGGTGACCGCCGCTCAGGCGCTGTTCGATTCACTGAATGTGCCGACCGCATGGGTCGGCAGCCGTCTGGGCCCGAGCAAAATCGTCGAGACCGCGCACGAGTTCGGAATCGGCGGTGATCTGCCCGCCGTGTTACCGATTTCTATTGGCGCCGACGAAGTCACGCTGCTCGATTTGGTCGGCGCCTACCAGGTGTTCGCGAACGCCGGAATGGCGGATACACCGTATGCGGTCGAGTCGGTGGTTAACGGCGCGGGTCACGTGATCTTTCAACACGCGATCGAGGAACGTCGCGTCACCAGCCCAGCGGTTGCATACCTGATAACCGGCGCGCTCGAGGACGTGTTGCGATACGGCACTGGCGCCTCAGCGCAGCGGATCGGTCTGGATTTTCCGGCGGCCGGAAAAACTGGGACCACGCAGGACTATCACGACGGTTATTTCGTCGGGTACACGCCTGAACTGGTATGCGGGGTGTGGGTCGGTTTCGACCAGCCGCAGAGTCTAGGTATGCCGGGGGCGAGCGCCGCGCTGCCCGCGTGGGTGGATTTCATGATCCATTCGGTCGGCAACGATTCGCCGGATTTCCCTGAACCGTCGGGAATCGTCATGGCGGACGTGGATCTACAAAGCGGCGGACTCGCGACGCCTGCGTGTCCGAGATCCATTTCACTGCCATTCCTGATCGGTTCCGCGCCCACTACACCATGTACACCAAGTGCAGGCATATTGGCGTCCGCGCCCGTGGCGAGTCCGCTAAGTGGCGAAGCTCCATCTAGCGCTGGCGCTGCCGAAGCGCCCGCGCCGTTGCCGGCGTCCGCGTCTAGTCCCGCGTCGGGCAAAGCATTTGGCGGAATCGCTGGATTCTTTCACAGAATGTTTCATTGACGAGTTGCCGCCAAAATCCAGGTATGACGAGTCGAACCGCCGTGACAATGACGAACCGTTTCCGACGCACTGCCGCGAGACTTCCGCATAGTGGCAAATGATCTCACCACCAAGCCGTTAGCGGGCCTTGCGCTCGGATTCCTTATTGTCGCGTGCGGATTCGCGGCAAAAGAGATCGCGTTCGCGCTGCCTGCGGCTGCCGCCACGCCGAGTGCTGCCGTATCGAAACCTGCTCCGGTTTCGCGCGCTCCCAGTCAGGCGATCGGAAGCCACTCGCCATACGCGATTACAGCCGGACCCGATGGAAACGTCTGGTACACGGAGTATCAGGGTGACGGTATAGCGCGAATTGCCCCGAATGGATCTATCGCGCGGTACCGAATCGATCCCTTTGGTTTTGCCGAACGGATCACCGCCGGTCCGGACGGCGCAATTTGGTTTACCGACACCGCCGATAATCGCATCGGGCGCCTGGATTATAACGAGCAGGTTTCCTATTTCGATCTCCCGCACGACGATTCCGGACCGACCGGGATCATTTCAGGACCGGACGGACATATCTGGTTTACCGAACACTCGGGCAATCGGATTGGACGGTTGGCTATGACCGGTAAAATCACCGAGTTCGGCCTCGCGCCGGGCTCCGGTCCGGCGGAGATAATTTTAGGCCATGATGGCAATTTATGGTTTGCGGAGGACGAGGCGAATCGGATCGGAAGAATTACTCCGAAAGGAAAACTCAAGCAGTTTGCGATTCAAACTCCGCATGCGGTTCCCGGAGGATTGGCGGAGGGCTCGGACGGCAACGTATGGTTTACCGAACTTGCGGCCGACAAAATCGGCCGGATCACACCTTCAGGCGCTATAACCGAGTTTCAGATCCCGGAGCCGGGACATCCGCTCTCGATAGCCGCAGGTCCTGACGGGAATCTCTGGTTTACGATGGCGCATGTACCTGCGCTATATCGCATGAGCACTCGATTTGGACTTGCAGTCTTTCGCCTCCCGACCGGCACGCTGCCGGTTTTTATCGCCACCGGTCCCGATGGAAGCCTGTGGTTCACGGAAGCCAACGGAAAAATCGGACGATTCACGACCGATGGCCGCCTGACTGAATTCAGGGTTGCGCGACTCGATCAGAATTGAACGCGGCGCTCAACAAGCGCGAGATTAGCCTCGCGCCCGGCTAAGACGCTTTCAGTGCGAGTGTTCCGCGTCCCGCTCGTTTTGCGCTATAAGCCGGAAGACAGGAACCGAAACAAACAAGCAGTTTGGATTCCGATCTTAGCCAGGGAGATTTTCAAACATGGGCAAGCTCGACGGAAAGGTGGCCGCGATTACCGGCGGCGGCCGCGGTATTGGCCGCGGAATAGCGAAGCTGTTCGCTAAGCAAGGCGCGTCCCTGGTCGTAAACGATCTGGGCGTAACTGTTGCTGGACAGCCGGGCACGTCCTCACCCGCGGATGATGTTGTGAAGGAAATCAAGGCCGCAGGTGGGACTGCGGTATCGAATCATATGGACATCGCCACGGTGGAAGGGGGTGAAGGACTTGTTAATCAGGCGATCAGGGAATTCGGAAAGCTGGACATCCTGGTGAACGTCGCTGGCATCCTGCGCGATCGCATGATCTTCAACATGAGTGAGCAGGAATGGGACGACGTGATCCGCGTGCATCTGAAAGGGCATTACTGCACGATGCGGCCCGCAAGCGCGCATATGAGGGAGCGCAAGTCCGGCCGGATCATCAACTTCTCGTCAAACTCGGCGCTTGGAAGTCCGGGACAGCCGAATTATGCGGCAGCCAAAGCGGGAATTCTCGGGTTAACCTACAGCTCGGCGAACGCGCTGCAGAAATACGGCATCACCGTCAACGCAATTATGCCCGGCGCAGCTACCCGAATGACTGATACGATCCCGGCCGGACGGATGCCGGGCGCAACCGGACTCCCGCAGAGCGAGACGGCTGAAGGAACGCCGCGCGATCCTGCCAACGTCGCGCCCATAGTGCTGTTTCTGGCGAGTGACGAGGGTGCTGGAGTCACTGGCCAATGCTTCGGAGCATCGGGTTACCGAATCATGCGTTACCGTCATATTGTGGCCGACAAGGTCATCTACAACGATGGTCCGTGGAACATCGATCAGCTTTTCGATCGCCTGAAGAGCACTCTACTGGTGGATCTCAACGCGCCACGGATGTAACCGCGTAGATATAGCTCGCGCGTTCGCTATCGCGTGACCGCGTCCGTACTCGCAGTGGGTAAATGGCTGGTAGGGAACGCGGTCACGCGTTTTGGCGCGGTCTATCCGAATTTTCGGACGCTGTGACACTCGTCAGCGCTTGTGTCTGTTCGGAGGAGTGCGGCGCGGGCTGCATCCGCTGTGATGCGGTGATCGATCGCGAGCAAGCGGATGCTTGTAGCCGATTTCTCAGCTACATATGCTGCGCTCTAGGAGGCATTGCTTGCTGCGATGAGCGACTGGGAACCGGATCTCTACGATCGTTTCCGCCGTTATCGCGCGGAGCCGGTTGAGCATATCCTCGCGCGGTTGGATCTCATGGAAAACGACCGCGTGGCCGATTTGGGCTGCGGTCCCGGCAACAATACGCTGGAACTTGCGACGCGTGTCCCACACGGGTCCACACATGGTATCGATTTGTCTCCGGCGATGATCGAGGCAGCCGAAAAGAAACGAGCTCTCTGCCGGAATGACGTGCGAAAGAGAGTATCGTTCGAAGTTGGGGACATCAGCCGACTTTACGAGAGGAATCGGTGGAGCGTGATTTTCTCAAACGCGGCGCTCCAGTGGCTGCAAGATCATCGAGCGGTCCTGACGAGATGGTTTAACGCTCTCGAACCGGGCGGGCGAATGGTTGTTCAGATGCCCGCGAATGAGATCGAGACGGCAAAGGTCACGCTCGGAAAAATGGCGTCCGAGGCGTCATGGGCCGCGCGCCTGGGAGGAGTTAAAGAACCTTTTCACCATGTGGGTATGCCGGACGAGTATCAGCGGCTTCTCTCCGAAATCGGATTCGTCCGATGCGACTGCTATTACCTTACGTTTCACCATCCAATGAAGTCGCCGGCTGAGGTAGTCGAGTGGTATCGGGCAACCGGCCTCAGGCCATTTTTGGATGCCCTCGCTACCGAGTATCGCGCGGAGTTTCTCGATGACCTGCGGGTACGGCTTGAGCACGCATATGGGACCAGCGGTCCAATAACCTTCGATTTCAGGCGCCTGTTCATTTGGGCGCGTAAACCGTCCAGTTGAGATGGGATCGCGGCCGGTATCGCCAGCTCTGGTCGCGCATGGTGGAGCAGGACCAAGCGGCCCCGCAGCGGACCGTGTGGAACGGCGGCGCGGGATGCTTGAAGCTGTCCAGCGGGGCGCCGACATCTTGCGTGGCTCCGGTAATGCGCTTGATGCGGTTGTTGCAGTGTTGGTCGCGCTGGAAAACCATCCTCTTTTTAATGCTGGAACAGGATCGCTGCTTACGACTGACGGAACCGTCGAGATGGACGCTTCGGTAATGGTGGCCGCGAGCGATGAACGCGCAAACAGGGTCGGCTCCAGAGCGGATTCGCAGGCAGGGGTGATGGCGGGAGCCGTAGCAGCGGTGACTCGGGTGCGCAATCCGATTCAACTGGCGCGTGCTGTGATGGAGAGGACACCACACGTTTTGGTTGTCGGCTCAGGCGCCGAGCGCCTGGCGCGTCGGGTGGGTTTGGCGCTTTGCAGCAATGAGGAACTGATTACGGAGCGCGCGCGCGAGCGATGGCGGCAGCAGCAGGAGAGTGCGCAGCTCGGGATAGGCGCGAAAACGCAAGGACATGGCACCGTCGGCGCCGCGGCTATCGATTGCCGCGGCACCATAGCGGCGGCTACCTCAACTGGTGGTGTGCCCGGAAAAATACCGGGCAGAGTCGGCGATTCCGCCATAATCGGGGCGGGCACATATGCGGACAAGACCGGCGGCGCATCCGCAACCGGAAATGGCGAGGCGATCATCACTCGCGCACTTTGCCGCGAGGCCGTAATGAACCTCCGGCAAACCACTCCGATGACAGCGGTCCGGCGCGTGATCAGCCGCACCCTGGTACTCGACGGCGCCCAGGGAGGAATCATTCTAGTCGATCGGCGCGGTAGGATCGGATTTGCGCATAATGCGGCCGCCATGGAGGTTGCGACATTCACCTCACTGGCTGGCATTCGCCATCTATGGCCGGATTCAATCAAAACGTAGCGAAAGCGAAACCAGGAACCGCTCCGCTACCAATCAACGCTTCGCGTCCGCCGGTTCCGCTGCTGATCATTGCGACGATCTTCGCGTTGGTGGTTCTGGCGCAGGGAATCAGCGCCCCGTTCCAGAAGGATGCCGAGCCACAGTCGGCCGAGTGGGTCCAGAGTGTAGCCCGGGGGAATTTGCTGGCGCCGCGCGACTACTACGGGTTTTTGGTCGAAAAGCCGCCAGTTTACTACTGGCTTTCCGGCGCCGTAACGCGGATGACCGGCGGCGTTACTGATGAAGTTCGCGCGCGAGTAATTCCGCTGCTTGCCGGAACCGCTCTGGCGATCGAAGTGCTGGTATGGACCAGCGAGTATGTCGGCGCGACCGAAGGATGGCTCTCGCTTCTGTTTTTGCTCGGGATCTACGGTTATGCGGTCCGGGCGACACTTGCCCTGACGGACATGACAATGACTTTTTTCATCGTGAGCACGCTCGTCGTGATGTATCCACAGATCGAGGGAAATGTAACACCTTGGCGGACCATCGCTTCGCTCGTGCTGTTGCAACTGGCCGTGCTCACCAAAGGGCCCGTGGCCTTTGTCCTGGTCGGCTTTGCGATACTGATTTATCTGTTGCTGGCCAAGCGAAATCCATTCGCGTTGCTGCGCGAGAGATGGATTTGGGTCGTGGGTGTAGGGGTGATTGTGTTGACGTTTGGCTGGTACGTTTTCTGGTTTGTCGACGGGTCGCCATACTTGTTCAAGATCTTCATCACGGAGAATTTCGGCCATTTCGCGCCGGCTCGGTATGGCGGGACGGGAGAGGCAGCGCGGCCGTTCTGGTATATTGCTGCGCACCTGATCGGAGAATCGTTGCCGGTAGTGGTGCTCTTGCCGGCCGCGGTCGCCGCAATGGTAACCGGCGAAATCGAGCCGGAGCGCCGGAAGGCTTTGCTGTTTCAGGCAAGCCTCGCAATTGCGGTGGTGATCTTCTTTTCGCTGGGCAGCGCCAAGCGCGACGACTACACGCTGCCCGCCTTTCCCGCGGTCGCGATACTTTGCGCTTCGCTATTTATGCTCAGGCCGATCGGCATCGGCCGGACCGCATGGGGCGCACGGCTGCGTACGATCAGCATATATGCTGTTGCGATAGCGATGTTTGCGGCTGTGGTTCTTCTGATCATGCTTGCGGCGACACATGCCATGCGCGCTCTGCGGCTCGATTCGAGTGACTCGGATGAGCTGGCGCTGATCCTGCGCGGCTTTGGATCCGAGCAGATTGGCGTGATCGCATTCACGGCAGTAATCGTGGCTGGCGCCGCTGCCGCCCTGTTTTTCGTAAAACGAGACAGGATTATCCCGGCTGGGGCTGCGGTTGGTATCCTCGCGCTGGCCGCATCTCTGATGGTGTGCTCCATCTTGCGGCCCGAACTCGCGCGGGAGCGAAGCGCCAAAGCATTCGTCTCGACAATTCACGCTCAGGTTGGAAAGTCACCGCTGTTCATTGTGGGCGAGCCGAACTATGACCTTTCGTTCTACTACGGCCGCGCGATCCCCCGGCTGACGGGCAAGCATGCCGCGGTTCCGCCCGCGAGCGAGACATCGTTTGTCGTCGCAAACAATGCTGATCTGCGATTCCTGCCGGCCAAATATCAGGGACGTTTGCGGCTGGTGGTACGCTCTCATCAGATAAGTGGAGCCGGTCCTCTTGCTCTTTACCGTTTGGAATGACCGCAGCGCTCAGCAAGATTGCTCGCGGTGGGAGGAACCGATAAAGAAAGGAAATGCCTGATCCTTTTGAGCGAGCCGAGCGCGCAATAAGCGTACTGTTTCGCCTTGGAATTGCGGCGATCCTTCCGGTTTGGGGCATTGTCATGCTCGCATTGGGAATTGAGCACGGATCTGGATGGTGGATCGCGACCGGTGTAGTTGTGGGCGCGGTCGGAGTGCTTATGTTGGCGGGCAGCCCGCTTGCCGATCTGATCATGAGGGATCGCTAACGGGTGCTGATTGCCCCGACTCCGCAGGGAGCGATATCCTCGCCCTCCATGCCAATTTTCGAGTACGAATGCCTGCTCTGTCACGCTATTAGCTCGCACGTGATATTGAGCACGAAGCGGCACCCGCGCATCGCGTGTTCCGCATGTGGCGCGACGCGTCTCAAGCGAGTCATGTCCGCGTTCGCGGTGGTGGAGACGGAGTCATCGCGGCTTAAGAATTTCGATACGTCGAAGCCCCGCGATGAGTCGTTTTATCGCGATTCGCGCAACGTGGGGCTCTGGGCGAAGAAGCGCGCTCGGGAAATGGGAGTGGATCTCGGATCGGGTTTCGACGCGACGGTGGAAAAAGCGCGCACCGGCAAACTGATCAAGGACATGTCGTAGAGGTCGGATATGGGCGATGAAAAAGATCGGTTGGGCGACAAACTTCGCGATATGGAAGCGGGCAGAGAGGCTGAATGGGCGCACAAGCGCGATCAGGAAATTCTCGCGAAACTAAAGTCCAAGCTGTCCGCGGATTCCAAATGTCCCACCTGCAATCAGCAGCTTCGCGAGCGCCCGGACTCGGCGGTCAGGATGCTTGCGTGTCCCAATGGGCACGGAGCATGGCTTGATGCCGAGACGATGAAGCAGCTATTGCAGAAGAAGTGACCCCGAGTTTCGCAAATTCCTCGCTGTAGCTCACTCAGACCTGTAAATAAGGTCGACTTATGTTATCGATGCTGTTCGATCAGTACTGTTTCTTGACAGTTGAATGGGCTCAATCTAATTCAAGAGTTGGTGATATCTCATGTATCTGCACTTCGGGGTAACGCTTGCTCTAACGGTGATCGGCATCGGATTTGTGGCG
>JASHOJ010000144.1 GCA_030041155.1 Candidatus Binataceae bacterium
CATCGAGGGCACGCTGGTGCTCGCGCGCCTCGGCGAGCGAGGCATCGATCCGCTGGAGCGCCGTACGCACAGCGCGGTGAACGTCCGCGAGCAGAGCGCACGCGGCAGTCTCATCCTCGGACTCGCGGAGCAACCTACCCGACGTCCTTCGCATTGCTTTTGGCGCCTCTTCCGCCATTTTGTCGTGTCTTACTGCCGCAATCCTCACCTGAATGGATACTTCAGTCGCCATCGCGGTACCTCGGTCATTGTGCAATGCAGCATCCAAGTCGTCCCCCGCCCTGCCGGCATGCTGTGAAGGAGCGCGCAGACGGCCTGTGGCGTCGGCCGCTAGCATTAAGTAACCGGGGTTTTTCGGATGCCATGAGCAAGCCTGTCGTTCTCATCGTCGACGACGAGCCGGACCTGCTCGAGCTCGTGAGCCTCACGCTGAGCCGCATGAGCCTCGAGACCCACACCGCCGCCGATGTGGCCTCGGCGCAGCGCTTGCTCAAGGCGCAGCACTTCGACCTGTGCCTCACCGATATGCGCCTGCCGGACGGGGACGGACTCGACCTCGTGGAATGGATCCAAACGCACCGGACGGATGTTCCGGTCGCCGTGATCACGGCCCACGGGAACATCCAGTCAGCGGTACGGGCGCTGAAGCTCGGCGCGTTCGACTTCGTCTCCAAGCCGCTCGACCTCAGCGTGCTCCGCAAGCTCGTCGGCAGCGCTATCAAGCTCGGCGCGCGCGCGGACGATGCGACCGCGACGACCGCCAGCGCGCGCTTGCTCGGTCATTCGCCCATCATGCAGCAGCTGCGGGAGATGATCGGTCGAGTCGCGCGGAGCCAGGCCCCGGTTCACATCTACGGCGAGTCCGGGACAGGCAAGGAGCTGGTGGCGCGGTTGATCCACGAGAGCGGGGCTCGCTCCGAAGGGCCGTTCGTGCCGGTCAACTGCGGAGCGATCCCCACGGAACTCATGGAAAGCGAACTCTTCGGGCACAAGCGCGGTAGCTTCACGGGCGCCGTTGCCGACAAGAAGGGCCTCGTGCAGAGCGCCGAAGGTGGCACGCTCTTTCTCGACGAGGTGGCCGATCTGCCGCTGCACATGCAGGTGAAGCTGCTGCGCCTGGTGCAGGAGAAGACCATCCGGCCAGTCGGCGAGTCGCGCGAGGAGTCGGTCGACGTGCGGATCTTGTCCGCGACGCACAAGAATCTCTCGGATCTCGTCGCCGAGGGCCGCTTCCGCGAGGACTTGTTCTACCGCATCAACGTCATCGAGCTGCGGGTCGCCTCCCTTCGTGAACGGCCGGAGGACATCCCGGTACTCGCCGGGGCGATCCTCGCGCGACTGTGCCGGCGGATGAAGATGGAAACGGCGAGGATCAGCGCGGAAGCCATGCAGGCACTGCAGGCCTATCCGTTCCCTGGCAACGTGCGAGAGCTAGAGAATGTGCTGGAGCGAGCGCTCACACTGAGCACAGGCGGAGTGATCACGCCGGAGCACATCAAGCTGCGCGCCGTGCAGCGCGGCGCGGCGCCGCACACCCCCGCGTCGGCGCCTGTGAACGGGAGCGTCGGGCTGGGTCATCAGCTCGAGGACATCGAGCGCGAGGCGATCGTCAAGGCGCTCGAGAAGACGCGCTACAACAAGACCGCCGCCGCAAAGCTCCTCGGCATGACCTTCCGGGCGCTCCGCTACCGGATTAAGAAGCTGGGGATTGAGTAGCGAGCACAATTAAAGCGTCGGGCACTGATTCGGCTTGGAAACCCGAACTGGATCACAGCGAGCCCGCCGAACTGCGCTTCGATGCATCCGTCCGCGCCGCCGTGACGCATTCCGCATAATGAATGGCCCACCCGCCGCTACAGTATGGCGCGCAGATCTTGCGAAAGACGCCGTGAATACGCGGAAGACGGGCGCTTAATCATGTCCGACCGGCCATTGACCTCATCTTTTCAATACAGGCAGTGGTTGATGCCGATCTGCTTCTTCGTCGGCATCGCCGCCATTGAGGGCGGCACCGTACTCACGTACTCCTCAGGCAATCTGACTCACGCGGCACAGTCCGGAATCTTTCTGACCGTGTCGTTTGGACTGCTATTCACTCTCGCCGCTCTCCTGAGCAGGACGCGAATCGGGTGGCTGGCATTGCTTCCCGTGAGGATTGCGTTGTGCGCGGCGATCGTCTGTATCGCCTTATTCTGGGGCAGCGTATGGGTAATGGGGGAGCGATTCAGCTCCGATACTCTGCTGTTTGTGATCGGCAATCCGATCAGAGCGGTCCTGCATCTCGTCCAATCGGACCCGCTGATGCTCGGTGCCCTCGTGTGCGTCATGGCGGCCGCGTGCGCGGGCGCGGTCAAGCTGCAATCCAGGGTCACACGTCTGCTCGAACGAGAAAGCACGAGGACGATCGTCACGGCGAACCTGACGCTCATTGCGGCGCTGTGTACTCAGCTCGGCGTTCAGGGAAACCGCTCTGCTCTCCTCGACGCAAGTTACGGATCGCTCATAGCGCTGGAAACGCCATCCTCAATTCCGCTGCAAATGGTAAGCTGCGGTGAGCTTTCCCACCTGATCCCCTACACCCCGCCGATTGCGGCGAGCAATTCCGCGAGCTCACGCCCTCCCGTCATCGTCATCATCATCGAGGCGCTGCGAAGCGATATCTTGTCTACGCAGCCAGCCGCGATGCCGTTTCTTGCGTCGATCGTGCCGGAGGGGGTTCTCTTCGATAAGGACTACTCCACGTCATCTCACACCGACTACGCCAACCTCGCCATCTGGTATAGCCGCTATCCGTTCCGCTCCGACCACCGCCTCGGCTACCCGTACGATGCGCCTTGGAGAGGCCTGTCCGCGTTCGAGTATTTCAAGCTCAACGGATACGCGACCGCCTACTTCTCCTCGCAGAACGAGAAATGGGGAGAAATGATCAACTGGCTCAAACGGCCCGGCACCGACACGTTCTTCCATAGCGAGGACTACCACGGGAGGACTTGGGAGAACGACGACGACGCACGGGGCTTGATCGCGCTCATACGGGCGGGTATCGCGACTGCAGGCAAGGTGGAAGACTCGATTACTCTGGGATTCGCGCGCGACTGGATCGACCAGCATTCCGCGGCCCCTTTCTTCATAGGCATGGACCTTCAGAACACTCACTACAGCTATGTCATTCCCGATGGAGGCTCCGAGCCTTTCAAGCCGGATGACATGGGCTTCAAGCGCGTCTATGCCACTTGGCCGAGAGACAAGGCTAGAGAAGTCCGAAACCGCTACCTCAACGCCGCCTGGAACGTGGACCGCGATCTCGCGGATTTCGTGCGAGATCTGCGCAAGCGGGGCATATGGGATCGCTCCATGGTCGTGATCGTCGGGGATCACGGCGAGGCATTCTACGAGCATGGGTTCGCAAACCATTCCGGACCGCTCTACGATAACGTTGCCCGCTCGTTCGCATGGGTCAAATTTCCCAAAGGCGACCCTCGCAACGGCCATCACTTCTCGGACCCCATCAGCCATATCGATCTCATCCCGCTTGCAGTTGCAACCGCAGGGCTGCCGCCCTGGCCGGGATTTCAGGGGATCGATCCTTGGCGCAGAACCGAGGACATGCCGATTTTTCTCGCCGCCAATGCGCTCGTCTGGCAAATCGGCGTCGTGCGCTGGCCATGGAAACTGCTCATCGAGACATTTCCAAAGCATCACTCAGAGCTCTACCGGCTGGATAGCGATCCGGCCGAACATCGCAATCTGTTCGTCGAGATGCCGACAAAGGCAAAACGACTGACGAATGTTCTCGAGGAGTGGCGTTCCTGCCAGATCGACTATTACGACAGCGCGCCGCTCTACACAGCGTTCGATCCGCCGCACTATGGGGTACTTACAACCCAGGAGGAGCTCGCCGCAGCGTCGCGAGACCTGAAAAGTCGGCAGCCCGGGCAAACCACGCCGTGAACGCATTGCGATGCCGCTTCAGCGCTCTGCAGCGCCGGAGCGCCCGGGACTGGGCGAACCGGCAAAATCATCGCTCTAAGTGCACTCCTACCGTCCGGTGAATTGCCCTATGTGGAGCGTGCTACCAGTGCGGGAGACCTACGCCAAACTTCGAACCGCGGCAGCTGTTGATACCGACGCCGAAGTGGCAACTGTCTCGAGGCTGGCCTTCGTGACACTTGCATTGATCTGTGCCGCGACCTGGGTCTTTGGACACACTTACGTGGGGATCTTCCACGATGCACGGCAATACACACTTCAGGCGTTGGCACATCTAATGCCCGGATCGTTGGGCCACGACATCTTCCTGCGCTTCGGCTCACAGGACCGGTATACGATCTTCAGTGCCGTCTATGCCACAGCCATTCGATTGCTCGGTGTCCAGCCGGCCGCAGCAGCGCTCACGGTGTTCTTCCAGGTGTCATTCGTGTTGGCAGCTTGGCTCCTCGCTCGCACGTTCCTGTCCGCCCACCTGGCACTGTTCGCGGTCACAATCCTAGTCGCGATTCCGGGCACGTACGGGCCCGATCATATCTTCAAAGTCATGGAAGACTTCGTTAGTCCGAGACTGCCGGCTGAGGCCCTCGGATTGGCCGCCGTCGCTGCGGCCTTCGTGGGAAAAAAGGTGTCGGCCGTTGCATGCTTCGTCGGGGCGGCGCTCCTGCACCCAATAATGGCCGCAGCGGTGGCCTTCGCTGCGCTCTGCGTATACGTTGCCATCCCTCACCCAAGGCTGGCGGGGGCATTGACTGTCGGCGGGGTACTTGTCTTGGTGACTGGAGCGCTTCTGTTCCCGGTCGGGATCTTCCGCAGCTTTGACGCGTCGTGGCTAGGTCTGGTGAGGGAGCGAAGTCCGTATCTATTCATCTCGTACTGGGGGACGGATGATTGGTCAGGGGCAGCCATACCGCTCGCCACTCTGGCCGCCGGGTGGCGGATATTGCCCGTGTCTCGCGCCCGTACGTTGTGCCAAGCCGCGTTTCTTACGGGAGTGGCGGGATTGGGACTGACTCTCCTCGCGTGTGACTGGCTGCACATGGTCCTGCTCACTCAGCTGCAGCCTTGGCGATGGGAATGGCTCGCCGTCGCAGCCGGAGCGCTGACACTGCCGCTGATCATATGGAACTGCTGGCAGACAGATTATTGCGGACGCGCGTGCGCATTGTTGCTCGCTTCCGCCTGGGTCTTCGGCTCGAACGAGTTCGCTCTCGCCTCGATTGCGGCAGCGGCGGCCGCGATCATGTTGATCCGTCGGCTCCCGCCCAATGAGGCCCACCTCGTATTCATCGGATCCGGCTTGGTACTGTCCGTCGCGCTCGTCTGGCGAATCTCCTTCAATCTCTCACTCGCTGGTGCTTCCTTCTCCGACCCGCGTATCCCCGATTTCGTGTGGCAAATCAGGAGCTTCACTTACGATGGCACCGTGCTGATAGCAGTCGCACTGCTCGCATTGTGGCTTGCACGTCGCGCTCGCAGCGGCGTTGCGCTAGCGGTACTGGCGGCGGTTCTGTTCTCAACCTGCGTCGCACTGCTTCCGGCGACGTGGAACAGGTGGTCCCACTGGCAGTACACATCTGCGCTTCACGGCTTGCTTGCGCCCTGGCGCCAGCTTATTCCTCCGGGAGCGGATGTGTTTTGGCCGGCGTTGCCCGTTGGAACTTGGCTATTGCTCGAGCGGCCGAATTATCTCTCTGACATACAAACCTCGGGAGTCCTATTCTCACGGGAGGCGGCTCTGGAAATGAAGCGGCGAGCAGACGAGTTGAGCGCCATTGTTCCAGAGGCTGCGTTTTGGGATTGGAAGGGAGGGGAAATGTCGCCTCCTGATCTCACTCTGCGGCAGATGGCAATGATCTGTAAAACGTCGCGGATCCCCTTTCTTGTCACGAACATGAATTTGCACATACAGCCTATTGCGACACTGCCCAGGAGAGCCGGGTCGATCTCCGACGGCTTGAAGCTTTACCGCTGTTCGGGTTCTTCAGACTGATGCGATACGTGGACCGCTGCCCGTCATTGATGAATATCCTTCCGGAGCTGCTCGCATATGGGCTCGTCTCGGGGCTCGCGCTGCTGGTGGACATGTCGGTGCTGCTGGCTCTAGTGAGCCGGGCCGGATGGAATTACCTGCCAGCCTCCACACTCTCGTTCGTGGCGGGCGGGACAGTCGCGTACGCATTGTCCATCCGATACGTGTTTCGCTTTCGGAGCGTGAGCAGTCGCCGGCTGGAATACGGGTATTTCGTCGCACTGGGGCTGGTCGGGCTGGCCGTCAACGCCGCGGCTCTCTCGGTAGCCATCACGGCGGTGGGGCTCGGGCTCGTGGCTGCCAAGCTGCTCGCCGCATGCTGCACGTTCGCGGCGAACTTCGCGCTGCGGCGGCAGTTGCTGTTCTCGCGGCCGGAAATGAGTTGAATGAGTAAGCTCGCGGTGATCGTAGGCGCCGGCCCCGCCGGTCTCACGAGCGCATTGGAGATGTTGCGCCGGTCCAATGCGCGACCCGTGGTGTTCGAGACCGACAGCCAGGTGGGGGGCATTTCCAAGACCGTCAACTACCGGGGCAACCGGATGGATCTCGGCGGCCACCGATTTTTCTCGAAGTCCGATTGGGTGATGAACTGGTGGCAGTCCATCCTGCCGGTCGAGGACGCGTCGACGGGCGACGGCCGCGCATTGAGACTGTCCTACCAGGGGCAAGACCGGGATTTCGTCGCATCCGATGCGGGCAAGCCGCAGAGCGACAAAGTGCTCCTCGTCCGCTCGCGGCTGTCGCGCATTCTGTACCGGCGAAAGTTCTTCGACTATCCGCTGAAGCTCAACCGAACGACATTGAGCAACCTCGGTCCGGCGTACGCGGCAACGGTTGGCGCGAGCTATCTCAAAGCACGCCTTGCCCCGCGCTCGCCCGAAGTCACTCTCGAGGATTTCCTGATCAACCGGTTCGGCGACAAGCTCTATCGCACCTTCTTCAAGGATTACACGGAGAAAGTCTGGGGAGTTCCCTGCGAGGGGATCTCCGCCGAATGGGGCGCGCAACGCATCAAAGGACTGTCGATCACAAAAGCGATCAACCACGCGCTGATGAAGCCCTTCAAGGCCGTTCGCGATACTACTCAGAAGGCCACAGAGACGAGTCTCATCGAGCGCTTTCTCTATCCGAGGCTCGGACCCGGGCAGATGTGGGAAGAAGTCGCCGAGCGAATCGCGGCCGCCGGGGGAGCGATCCACCTCCGGCACAGAGTCGTGAGAATCCACCGCCGGGGAGCGCGCGTCGAGGCGGTGGACGTGCGCGACGAGACCTCGGGGGAGGTGCGCCGGGTCGCCTGCGACTATCTGATCTCGACCATGCCGGTGAAGGAACTAACCGAGCTGCTGCAGCCCGAGGATCGGGAAGTCTTGCGCATCGCCGCTGCGCTGCCGTACCGCGACTTTATGACGGTGGGGCTGCTGGTGCGCCGCATGCGCGGAGTTCCCCCCTCATTCGCCGCCAACGGCATGCCGCCGGATAACTGGATATACGTGCAGGAGCCGGATGTGAGGCTCGGGCGGCTGCAAGTGTTCAACAATTGGAGCCCCTCGCTGGTCGCTGACCCCCGCACGATATGGCTCGGACTCGAGTACTTCTGCAGCCAAGGCGACGAGCTCTGGACGATGGCGGACGGCGCGTTCGTGGAGTTCGCGAGCCGCGAGCTCGCCAAGATCGGCCTGATCGAACTGCAGGACGTATTGGACGGCACGGTCATACGCGTGCCGAAGGCATATCCTGCGTACTTCGGCGCGTACGCCGGAATCCATCGCGTGCAGGCCTATCTGGATCGTGTGACGAACATATTTCCAGTCGGACGCAATGGAATGCACCGATACAACAACCAAGACCACTCTATGCTTGCCGCAAAGGCGGCCGTCGACAGTATTGCTACGGGAAGTCTGGACAAGTCGTCGATATGGTCCGTGAACGCGGAGGCTGAATACCACGAAGACACGCCGACAAAGAGGAGCGAAAAGGCATTGGAGGACGCGGCGTAACAGCCGTTGCGCCGAAAGACCACTTGCCCGCCGGTGGGGGGACCGGGCCATGGTCTACGAGCGCCGAGGATGCCCGGGCCCGTCCGACTTATCCAGCATTGCTGCGATGCAGCATCACCGGTCGCGGCAGCCACCGGCACGCTGTGAAGGACCACGCAGATAACGCGTGGGGCAGGCGGCTACCATAAGTCAATTGCGGTTCCTTGTTGTCATGAGCGAGCCTGTCGATACCGCACCACTCCCCCAACCATGGGCCTCGCTCATGAGGGTTGAAGCATGCTTCTGAATTGGCTCAACGTGCGCGAGGCCACCGAGCTCGGCCACTCGCTCGCCGATCACCTTGTCCCACAGGCGGCGTTGGCGGCCGCCGCTCATGGGAAGAAAGTCAAGCCGGTGGATCAGAAGGCGATCGAGGCATTCCTGCGGCGGGTAGACCGCGAGGCTCGTCCGCTGCAACTGAACCTTTTCAAGCGCGCAAAGCTCGCGAACTCCTTCAAGTGGAGATTGCTCGAGAATGGCATCGAGCAGGGCAGAGTCGATGAGCTCACACAGATGTTGCTGCTGCGCCTCTCTGTAAATGGGGCGAGCATGGTGCAGGCGGATGGTCCTGCGGCGGCGGCGCCGAAGCGGTCCCGCGCCGGCCGAGTCGACACGCTTCTTTTTGAAGCGATTGAATACGCCAAGAAGGGCTCGCGGACCGAGGCTATCCGTTGCTATGAGGAGCTCCTCGAGCTCGATCCTCGCCACTTCCTTGCTCGCAACAATCTCGGGGTGGCCCTCCTCAAGGCGGGCCGCTATGAGGAAGCCGAGCGCGAACTTCGTCGAGCGATAGAGGTCAAGCGCAACTATCCGGATGCGCTGTGCAATCTTGGGACCCTCCTTCGATCGAAGGGGTTCATCTTCGAATCGGAGACGCCCCTGCGACGAGCTCTCAGACTGAGCCCGCAGCACGTGGAAGCTCGCGTCAGTCTCGGCCTTACGCTTATCCTCGCCGGCCGATTGGGTGATGCCAAGGACTCCCTTGAAAAGGCGCTGAAGATGGCGCCGCGTCACGTGGATGCGTGGATCGGCCTCGCAGAGATCGCTCACCTCGAGGGACGCTTCCAGGACGCGGAGGCGCTGCTCGATCGCGCACTGGAAATCGATTCAAAGGCACCAAACGCCTGGGGCGCTCGGCCCAGATTCCGCAAGATGACGCGTTCGGATGCCGGCTGGCTCGAAGAGGCGGAGAAGATCGCCGCAGGTGATATCCCGCCCATGGAAGAGGCCGTCCTCCGCTATGCCATCGGAAAGTACTGTGATGACGTGAAGGATTTCCCGCGGGCGTTTCGAAGCTATCAGCGTGCCAACGAGCTGCAGAAAGAGGCCGCAAAGCCTTACGATCGACGGATACGTACGAATTTCGTCGATGACCTCATACGCGTCTACACGCGAGAGGCTCTATCGCGCCCCGCACCGGGCTCTTCGAACTCCGAACGTCCGGTTTTCGTGGTCGGCATGATCCGTTCGGGAACCTCGCTCGTCGAGCAAATCGTCTCGTCGCATCCCGATGCGAAAGGAGCGGGAGAGCTGGAATTTTGGGTTGGCGTAGGGCGAAAGCAGGAGACTACCGTGCGGCGCGAGCTGCCGAGCGAGCCTCTGAGAGAGAAGTGGGCCGAAGCCTACCTGCGGACGCTCAGGAACCACTCGCCTGACGCGCTTCGCGTGGTAGACAAGTCGAACTTCAACTCCGATTACATGGGCATCATTCATTCGACGTTCCCCGCCGCACGCTTCATATACGTGCAGCGCGATCCGATCGATGTCTGCCTCTCCTGCTATTTCCAGCAGTTCAATACGACGTTGGCGTTCACCATGGACTTGTCTGACCTCGCTTACTATTACCGCGAGCATCGGCGGCTGGTGAACCATTGGCGCGCCGTGCTCCCGCCGTCAAGATTTCTTGACGTGCCCTACGCCGAGCTCGTGGTTGACCAGGAGAAATGGACCCGCAAGATCCTGGATTTTATCGATCTGCCCTGGGATGCAAGGTGCCTCGATTTCCAGGAGACCCAACGCCCCGTGCTGACCGCCAGCTCCTGGCAGGTGCGGCAGAAAATGTACAAGAGTTCCGTCGGGCGCTGGCGCAACTACGAGAAATTTATCGGTCCGCTGCTCGAGCTGGCGGGCTTAGAGGACCCTTGACGTGGAAACTGACGCGCTCCGTCAACTAGTGACGTTCGGGGTCTCCCGTCGTCGTCAGCTAGTGACGGGACTAAGTCAAGCGGCGGCGCAGTCAGACGATGATAATTTTTATGAAAATCAATATATTAATGAAATCCAGGACGCTTGGCATAGGGCTTGCTCAATCACTCCACGAGGCGCCTTTTGCGCCGCGGTTTTCCCAAATCTGCTGGAGGATCTCACTGCATGAAAGCTGTGCAAAAGGGTTTCACCCTCATCGAGCTGATGATCGTCGTGGCGATCATCGGCATCCTGGCGGCCATCGCCATTCCCGCCTACCAGAACTACGTCATCAGAGCTCAGGTCTCTGAGGGCGCGAGTCTCATCGGCGGGCTGGAAGCGGCCATCGCTGAGAACTTCGCCAATACGGGATCGTTCGCATCGAAAAATGTCACGGTTGGGATAGCCACCGCCCACAACACCATCCAGGGCCAGTACGTATCTTCGGCCTACCTTAGCGGTAAGGGCCAGATTACCGTGGAGTACAACAACGCTAATCAGCAGACGGCCAACTCAAACATCGCCGGTAAGACGGTCCTGTGGCAGGCCATCGTCTCCCCGAACGGAGACGTCTCGTGGGACTGCAATAATCACGTGCCCGGTGCGCAGGCTGCGACTGTGAACGGAACCGTGGTTGGAGCCGCTCCGACCCAGGGAACGCTCACGACCGACAGTTACCTGCCAACGAACTGTCAGCCCCAGGCTGGTACTACCAGCTGATCAGGCAAGCTAGCCAAAGGTTGACCGATGATCTGGAAGCCCCCCTCGGGGGGCTTCCTCTTTTGCGAGGCCAGTCACGTAGGTGGCGACCATGCCTGTGTAATCATGGTTAGAATGTGACAATTGTGCCCGTGCGAGTGCCGTCGGCAAAGCACGTGTCGGGGCCGGAATTTCTTGCTGTTAAGTCCATGAATGATAATGCTTCATTAGCGGTCAGCCCCGCGCGCCCGGCGCTGGGCGGCCTCCCGCAGCGGCTCGTCCAGGATGGGTTGGTCGAAGAGGCAGCCATGCTCGAGGCCCTCAATTCGGCCCAGGAGCACAAGACGAGCGTCGTGACGCGGCTCGTCACCAGCGGGACGGCCAGCGCGCGCGATATCGCCATTGCCGCCTCCGCCGAGTTCGGAGTGCCCCTTTTCGACCTGGATGCGGTCAATCTGGATCTCGACACGGTCAAGCTCGTCAGCGACAAGCTGCTCGCCAAGCATCGGGTGCTGCCGCTTTTCAAGCGCGGCAAGCGGCTGTTTCTCGCAGTCGCCGATCCCACGACCCACCACGCCATAGACGAAATCAAGTTCCAAACCGGGCTCGGCATTGAAGCGGTCGTCGTCGAGGACGACAAGCTGCAGAAGGCCGTCGATAAAGCGATCGAGCAGGCCGACGCGCAGATGCCGGGCCTCACGGATGAGGAAGGGGTCGACCTCGAATCGCTCGAGGTCAGCGGCGGCGACGAGGCGCCGGACGAGAAG
>JASHOJ010000145.1 GCA_030041155.1 Candidatus Binataceae bacterium
ATGACCGGCCACGGCGATATCCCGATGACCGTGCGGGCGATGAAGGCTGGCGCCGTCGAGTTCCTGCCCAAGCCCTTCCGCGATCAGGAAATGCTTGACGCGGTCCAGCAGGGCCTCGAACGCGACCGTCACCGCCGCAAGAGCGCGGGCGATACCGCCAGGCTGAAGGCGACCTTCAATACGCTGACCTTGCGCGAGCGGGAAATCATGGGTCTGGTCACGGCCGGCCTCATGAACAAGCAGATCGCCGGAGAGCTCGGCGTGAGCGAAATCACCGTCAAGGTTCATCGCGGCAATGTCATGCGCAAGATGGGAGCGAAATCGCTCGCCGAGCTGGTTCGCATGGCGGATGCGCTGGGGGTTCGCCGCCGCGCTTGGCCCTAAAGCGCCGCAACTATACAGAAGTATAGTTCCATACCCCAAAGCGATACGGAAATCTTGCCCACGTACAGTAGCGTCGTCCGGATCGGCGCGTTAAGTCGTGGTGTCGTAAAGGTTCTTGGAATTGGCAAAGACTCACGTGATCTCAATCATCGACGATGATCCGGCCGTCCGCGAAGCGACGCAAAGATTGATCCGTTCGCTGGGCTATGCCGCCCAGGCATTTTCCTCCGCTGAGGAATACCTGGAATCTGATCGCATTGGCGATTCCGCTTGTGTCATCACCGATCTGCACATGCCGGGCATGAGCGGAGCCGAATTGCAGGATCGACTGATTGCGGAAGGGCATCGCATCCCGATGATCTTCGTGACCGCGTATTTCGAGGAACGGGCCCGCACGCGGGTGATGGACGCCGGTGCGTTCGGCTTCTTCTGCAAGCCGTTCACCGACGAAAGCCTGATCGCGTGCCTCGATAAAGCGCTCGGCGCTCGATCGACCAGGCAATAGCCCGAGGCTGCCGAGCGCATCTTGCGTTATCTCACAAGCCAGACCGTCCGCGAGCTCCGCCGCGGCTGCGCTCTATACGCACGTATAGGATGTCTCCTCACTTCCGGTATGTGCCTTTACCCAACGTAGAATGGTGCTGCGACGGCCGGGAATTCTAGTTGTCCCCAACGCAGGGGACTCGTCATGCAATACGTTCAGACAGCTTCAGGAGGGTCGTTAAGCCGGCCTTCCTCGGCCAGGGTGACCTCGGATGAAACGTTGATCGCGCTCATCGCCAACGGCGACAGGGACGCCGTGCGGGTTCTGTTCGCACGGCACAACGTGCGCGTATTCCGTTTCCTGCTGCGCATCGTCGGCGACGAGGCGACAGCCGAGGATTTGGTGGCCGAGGTTTTCCTCGAGGTTTGGCGCAATGCCGGCCGCTTCGAGGCGCGCTCGCAGGTGTCGACGTGGATTCTGGCGATCGCCCGCTACAAGGCGCTGGCGTCGCGGCGGCGGCGTTCGTACGACTGGCTCGACGACGAGACGAGCGAGCGGATCGAAGATCCGGCGGACGATCCTGAGGTCGCAGTTCAGAAGACCGAACGCAGCGCCCTGTTTCAAGAATGCCTCAAGCAGTTGTCGGTCGCGCATCGGCAAGTCGTCGACCTCATCTATTATCACGAGCAGTCGATCGACGAGGTCTCGCACATCATTGGCGTGCCCAAAAGCACGGTGAAAACGCGGATGTTCTACGCCCGCAAGCGTATCGCCGAGCTGATGGCCGAGCGTGGTGTCGAGCGCGCCTGGCTGTGATCCAGGCGCGCCGCTATCGGCCTCCGTGTCGCGCGGACGCTTGTCGTACCTTGAATTTTGTTGCTTTGCGTTTCCTTGTCACCTTTCTCTTGCCTCTTTTTCGGGACGAAGCGAACGTTTGCTGGCAGCGCCAGCCGATATGATTTATGAGTACCCGCCCCGGGGCAGGAGGGCTTTGCGATGACGGCCGCGATTACGCTGAACGACATCACCATTCATTCGCTCGTCGAGCAGCAAGGCGCCTGGTTCGAGGCTTTCGGGTTTTTCCCGACCCTGAGCAAAGGCCAGCTCGACGAGAACCGCGCGTGGCTCGAGCCGACATTCCTCAAGCCCGCCAACAATTGTCTCGTCTTGTGCATCCAGGCGTTCGTCATCAGGACGCCGCATCACAACATCCTGGTCGATTCCTGCGTCGGCAATCATAAGCCGCGCCCGACGCGGCCGTTCTGGAACATGCTCGACAGCGATCGTTTCGAGTACGGGCTTGGCGCCATCGGGCTCGGCGTTGACGACATCGATTACGTGATGTGCACGCACCTGCATGGCGATCATGTCGGCTGGAATACCCGGCTGGAAAACGGCCGCTGGGTGCCGACTTTTCCCAGAGCGCGCTACGTCATGGCAGATCGCGAACTGGCCTATTGGACCGAGCGCGAGCGGGACAATCCGCAAAGCGTGCCATGGATCACCGACTCGGTATTGCCGGTCGTCGCCGCCAAGCGCGAGCAGATCGTGCGCAGCGATTTCGCGTTCGAGGAGCAGGTCCGGCTGATTGCGACGCCAGGCCACACCATCGATCATTTTTCCGTGCTGGTCGGCCGCCCCGGCGCCGATGCGCTGATCACCGGCGACATGGTGCATTCGCCGCTGCAGGGCAGATATCCCGACCTTGGCATGATGGCCGATTACGATTCCCGGCAGGCCGGACAAACGCGGCGCACGATTTTCGACCGCTTCTGCGGCGAGCCGACCATCTTATGCGCGAGCCATTTTCCGGCGCCATCGACCTGCCGCCTACAGCGGTGGGACGACGGCTATAAGTTTACCGCGGTCGCGCCTTAGTTCTTGCGACGAAGCGGTTTTCCTCGCAATGCTCTTGAAGAACAAAGCAGGGGCTCGCGCATCGCGAAGCAAAGGCTTGGTCCTGAGGAAACGATGACGGCAATGCACGATCAGGTCGCCGAGCGCTGGAAGCA
>JASHOJ010000146.1 GCA_030041155.1 Candidatus Binataceae bacterium
AACTCATCTGATAGGCTGTAGGTGATGGCCGCTCCCGATCAAATCTGGGCTGAGGCGGTGCGCACGCTCCAGGCCGGAAAACCATTCGCGCTTGCCACCGTTGTAAACGTTCGCGGATCGACCCCGCGCGAAGTCGGCGCCAAGATGATCGTGCATCAGGACGGCCAGTTCGGCACCATCGGCGGCGGATGCGGCGAAGCCGAGGTGTTCCGAAAAGCGCGCCTCCTGCTCGAAGAAAGGCAGGGCGCACGCCTGACCGAAGTCGATCTGACCGGCGACTTCGATCAGAAAGAAATCGGAACCTGCGGCGGGATCATGGACGTGTTCGTCGATCTCTGGGAGCCAGCGCGCGATATAGAGATGGCGCAGCGTCTAAGCGACGCCGCGGATGCAAGCGAATCGGTCGCTCTGCTGACCGTTGTACAGCCGGGTGCGGATGCCGTCGCGGGCGTGGGAGCCCGCACCATTATCGATCCGTCAAACACGAACGGCGGCCCCAGACTTCCGATCGAGATGCCGCGCCGCGCGCTAGCGCAGCTCGAGGTGCGCGCCAAAGACGGCGTTCCGGTTCTGATCGAAGTCAGCGAGAATGGCGGCGCAAATCTGGTCGCTCGCATCGAGTCCGGCGCCGCGCCGCGCCTGTTCCTCGATCCCGTTTCCGGCGCCCAGCGGCTCGTGATCGCGGGCGCGGGACATATCGCGCAGCCACTCGCCCAGCTTGGCACGAGCCTCGGATTTCACGTCACGGTTATCGATGACCGCGCCGCATTCGCGAACCGGGATCGCTTTCCGACCGCCAATGAGATCGTGGTCCGGCGGTTCGGCCCGGCGATCGAATCGCTGAATCTCGATCGCCACTGCTATCTCGTCTCTGTGACCCGCGGGCATTCCTTCGACGAGGAGGTTATCCTTGCCGCGCTGCGCAAAACTCGCGGCGCATTTATCGGGATGATTGGATCGCGCCGCCGGGTCAAGGCAACGCTCGAGCGAATTGGCCAGATGGGTGTCGCGGCGGAACTGCTCGATCAGGTGCACGCTCCGCTGGGTATCGATATCGGCGCGGAAACTCCGGAGGAGATCGCCGTCTCGATTATCGCCGAGGTGGTGCGCGAGCGCCGCACCGGGACTCGCGACACGGCCAATCTTGGCGTCAAGTCCGGACGCCTGAAGCCGATTTGACCCGCGCCGGATCCGCAGGCGCAAGTGGACTCGCCGCTTATCGAAGGAATTCTGCTCGCCGCCGGCGAGTCGCGCCGGATGGGCTTCCCAAAACCTATGCTGCGCGTCGAGGATGAGACGTTTCTTCAGCGCAGCGCCCGCATGATGCTCGAATGCGTAAGCCGCCTCGTGATTGTGCTCGGCGCTCACGCCGAGAAGATTCGGCCGGCGGTTCCAATCGATTCGCGCGTCGTGACGGTTCTGAACTCCGATTTTCATCTGGGCCAGCTGTCTTCGCTGCAAGCGGGCCTGAAGGAGATCTCATCGCGCGCTAGCGCTGCGATAATTCAGCTCGCGGACCATCCGATGGTTCTGCGCTCGACGTATGGCGCGGTCGCCGATCTGTATCGTCATAGCCGCGCGCCGATTGTTATTGCCCGTTATCGCGGCAAGCGCGGGCATCCGGTGATTTTCGATCGCTCTATGTTCGCCCAGTTGGCAGCCGCGCCAGCGGAGCAGGGCGCGCGCTTTGTTGTAAACGCAAATTCCGCGCGCGTCGTCTATAGCGATGTTGACGATTCGGGCGTGGTGCTCGACCTGGATACCCCCGAAGATCTCGCCCGCGCCGGTCTTCCGCCGCCTCCGATAGCGGGAAAGGCTGGATAAATGATTTCGCGGGACGGCTCACACTAACTCGCCGTGGAAAAATCACTTAAACATTCCGTAACCGCTCGCCGCCGCCGTCGTATCACTGAGCAGCTATGCTGGGCCTCGCCGCGAGCAGGAAGTTTGGTTGGAGAGTGCTGCCCCGTCCCGATGACGAGTTGATTGCGGGCGCGCTGGGTGGCGAGCAGGCGGCGTTCTCGGAGCTTACCGCGCGTTATCGCCCGCGTATCGAGCGGATCTGCCAGCGCTTCTTCTCCGATCCCGAACTCGCGCGCGATATCGCGCAGGAATGCTTTATCCGCGCGTATACCGCTCTCTCGACCTATCGCCGCGAGATGCCGTTTGCCGGATGGCTGCGCGCTATCGTCACTAACCTGTGTTATGACGAGCTGCGCCGCCGCCGGCGCCGTCCCGAAGAGCTGGTTTCGGATTTCAGCGCGCCGGAAGCGCAGTGGATGCGGCTGGTGGAAGAGGCGACGCCGGAGGAAATCGTCGCCGAGGCCGAAGGTCGGCGCGAGGCGCACGATCTGGCGCATCGCCTGCTCGACTCGCTCAGGCCGGAAGATCGCGCGGTCCTAATTATGAAAGACAGCGAGGGGATGCAGGTGAGCGAGATCGCGGATACGATGGGATGGAGTCAGGCGAAGGTGAAGATCCGCGCTTTTCGCGCGCGCCAGGCGCTGCGCAAATCCGTCCAGCGGATGCAATTCGCGGGACACGAGTGCAAGGTATGAACTGTTTCGAAGCCCGGCGTGATTTCGCCGGCTACTGGCGGCGCGAGCTTGATCCGGTGCGGCGCGCCGAATTGAACCAGCATCTGGGCGCCTGCGCGAAATGCGATCATGCGTTTCGATCTTTCGCGCTCACCGCTTCGGTGCTGCATTCCGAAGCCGCTCCGCACGGTGCAGCCGCCGCCGTCGCGTCACCCAGGGTTGCGCCGAAAAACGTATCGAAAAACATATCGAAGATCGCGCAATTGAGTCCGCTCACCCGCACGCGAATCGATCGTCCGCGGGCGCGCCCGCTCCTTGCGATGTGCGCGTCGATTGCGATCCTCGTCGCAGCTTCCGCCGGTGCTTACTTCGCGACTTCGGCTCCGCCTCCATCACTTACCGACGCAATCGGTGACGAGCAGCAATCCACCGTCCTGGATCTGTTCGGGCCCGATCTCCCCAATCCGGGTGACGATCTTGCCGGATAGGCTACATGCATCGACGTTCGCGATCGCGATCGTCGCAAGCCTCCTGGTCGGCTTTATCGCCAGCACGCTCGCCTATCGATGGCATCTTCTGCACGTCCCGCGCGAGGGCCTGACCGCGCGGATGGACCACGAGATGCATCTGACCGGCGCTCAGCGCCAGCAGATTCATCTCATCATGGTGGATACTCGGCAGCGCGTGATGCAGATCCGGCACAACTTCCAGCGCGAGCGAAGGAAGGCGCTTATCGGCGCTTACCAGCAGATTCGCGCGACCCTGACTCCCGCGCAGCAAGTGCAATTCGATCGCGATTTCGCGCTTCCCGCGATGCGCGGCGCGCCTGGGACCCCCGAGCCTGATCAAAACGCCAGCGCTGTCCCCAGGTCCTCACCTGCCTCACCTTAGTACCGGCGTCATTCCGAACGTTTCTGATTTTTCCAGATCCGACTTGTCCTCCATTGTCACAAGTCCTGTCACGCTGCACGTTGCGCGGGAGCGAATTCGCAACTAT
>JASHOJ010000147.1 GCA_030041155.1 Candidatus Binataceae bacterium
ATGGAACTTGCCGAGCACCTCGCCGACCACCGCCGCGCATTTCTTGTAGCGCCGATTAGCGAGCAGGCCGTCGCGAAACATCGCGAACAGGATCCGCCGGTGAACGGGTTTGAGGCCATCGCGGATTACCGGCAACGCGCGCCCGATGTTCACCGACATCGCGTAGTCCAGATAGGACTGACGCAGGTCGTCTTCGATATTCAGAAGCGAGGGTTCGTTGCGAATCGGCTCGTTGCCGTTGGTTTCAGCCATCTTGTCCTATGCTCCCAAGCGGAGCGGTCGTGATTGATAGGCCTCAGCAGCATGAATTGTGCAGCGACATCCAAAGCGCGATTTTCTGAAGCACGCGGTCGCGATGGCGCTCGCGCCGATGCTTCATCAGATCCACCGCGAACGCGTCTTCCGGATGCGCGATCGCGTCGAGCGCGATGTCAGCGCCGCTGTCGCGGATCGCGTCCAGCACATCGTGTTCGCATACCGCGCAACTCGCCGCCATCGCGCGAATCTCCTGCTGCAAAAATTCTCTCGGCTCCATAGCGCGAGCGCGGCGGCCTTAAGCCGCGCCATCGCAGGGCATCAGATATCGAGGTTGCGGACGTTGAGTGCGTTTTCCTCGATAAATTGGCGGCGCGGCTCGACCTGATCGCCCATCAACTTGGTGAACATCTCCTCCGCCGCTTCCATCGATCCGATCTGAATCTTGAGCAGCGAGCGCGTCTCTGGATTCATGGTGGTGTTCCAGAGCTGCTCGCCATTCATCTCGCCCAAGCCTTTGTAGCGCTGGATATCCACCCCCTTTTGTCCAGCGGCCAGGACCGCATCAGCGACCGCTCTGAGGGTGGTTAATGTCTGCTCGGCGTCGCCGGTCTTGAGCTTAAACGGAGCTTTGACCGCATCGATATCCGGTGCAAGCCTGCGGATCTCGCGCAATTCACCCGAATGCATAAGCGTTGCATCGACGACCGTCGGCGGTTTGGACCCGTTATGGCTATGGGAGAAAATCACCCGCCATCGCTCCGCATCTTGCTGGAGGGTGTAAATCAGATTGTCATCGTCGGCATCTTTTTTCACCGCCTCGGCCAGAGCTTTGGCGCCCTTTTCGGATTCGAAATTCGCGTCACCGACGCTTTTTTCATTCAGGAGCCTTGCCAGCGCGGCGACAATCGGACGCTCTTTCGAGCGCCGCTCGAGCGTTTCGTACAGACGATCGTAAAAGAGCGCCTTGCGGACCGTCGTTTTGAGCGCCGCGCCCTTCAATTCACGCGCATCCTTGCCCTTGCCCGTTTCAAGGGTCGCCGCCTCGGCGCCAAGGTCGCTCAGATATTCCTCCAGCGCGCTCTCGTCCTTGAGGTAACGTTCGGATTTCCCTTTCTTGGCGCGAAACAGCGGCGGCTGCGCGACGTAAAGATATCCGCTTTCCAGAATTTCGATATATTGCCGATAGAAAAACGTCAGCCACAGCGCGCGAATATGCGAACCATCCACGTCCGCGTCAGTCATGATGATGATCTTATGATAGCGCAGCTTGGAAATGTCCTTTTCCTTATGCACCCCCATCCCAAGCGCGGAGATCAACACGCGGAGCTTGTCCGAGGTCAGGACCTTGTCGATTCGAACCCGCTCGACGTTAAGCACTTTGCCGAATAGCGGCAGGATAGCCTGGGTGCGGCGGTCGCGCGCATCCTTGGCGGAGCCGCCGGCCGAGTCGCCCTCGACGATAAACAATTCGCTCAGTTCGGGATTACGTTCCTGGCAATCGGCGAGCTTGCCGGGCAGCGACCCGGAATCGAGCGCGCCCTTGCGCCGCACCAGATCCTTGGCCTTGCGGGCGGCTTCGCGCGCCACCATCGCCTCGACTGCGCGGCCGACGATCTTCTTCGCGTCGGAAGGGTTTTCCTCGAAGAATTCGCCGAGCTTATCGTTGACCAGGGCCGACACGTAGCCTTCGACTTCGGAGTTGCCAAGCTTGGTCTTGGTCTGGCCCTCGAATTGCGGCTCGCCGAGCTTGACGCTCACGATCGCGATCAATCCTTCGCGCGTGTCATCGCCCTCAAGGTGCATGTCCTTGTTCTTGAACAGATTGTTTTTGGACGCGTAGGAATTGATCGTTCTGGTCAGAGCCGACTTGAGACCCGACAGATGGGTTCCGCCCTCGACCGTATTGATATTGTTGGCGTAGCTGAAAATCGCCTCGTGAACAGCGTCGGTCCATTGCAGCGCGACTTCAATATCCACGCCTTCCTTGATGCCCTTGAAGAAAATGACGCCGTGCAGGCGCTCGGCGTTCTCGGACAGCGACTCGACGAACTGGGCGATTCCGCCTTCGAAAAAGAATTCCTCTTCCTTGCCGGTGCGTTCGTCCTTGAGATGGATCTTGAGACCCGCGTTCAGGTACGCGATTTCGCGCAGATAGCGGGCAACCAACTCGTATTTGAAGCGGATTTCCTTGAAGATTTCGGGATCGGGCGAAAAAACGGTTTTGGTGCCCGTGGTTTTCGCGGGTCCGCGCTGTTCAACCTTGGTCTTGGGCGCGCCCTGTTCATAACGCTGGAACCAGATTTTGCCCTCGCGCCGGACCTCGACTTCAAAATCGGCGCTTAGCGCGTTGACAACCGACGCGCCCACGCCATGCAATCCGCCGGAGACCTTGTACGCGCCGCGCTCGAACTTGCCGCCCGCGTGCAAAACCGTGTGCACGACCTCCAGCGCCGACCGCTTCTCGCTCGGGTGCATCCCGACCGGGATTCCGCGGCCGTTATCTTCGACCGATACGCGATCGTCACCTAGAATATCGACGTTGATCTCGCTGCAATATCCCGCGAGCGCCTCGTCGACCGAGTTGTCGACGATCTCGTTGACCAGGTGATGCAACCCGCGCTCGGCGGTATCGCCGATGTACATCCCGGGGCGCTTGCGAACTGCCTGCAGACCCTCAAGAACCTTGATTGACTCGGCGCCGTAACCGTCAGACTGCTTATTTGCCATAGAAAAGGGAACGCGTGGCTTCCGTCCCAAACCTCCCCGCTACCGACGATTTATTATATGCGGATCGGACCGGAATGTAAAGCTTGCAATCACAATCCCGGCGCGATTTACGAACAGTGTTTCAGATCGAGTCGAAAGCCAAATATCAGTAAGTAAATTTCCTGATTTTCGAGTATATCTGCAGGCCTGCCGAGTGTTGATAACTTGGAAAGCTGGACGGCGATTATATAACGTTATTTTGACTGCAAATTAGCGTTACCTGGGATAGGTGAACGAAACCTTTTCTCGATTACGATCCGGGCCGATTGGACGCCGCGGACCTGTCGACCGTTGCGACACTGCAACGCGAGCGACCCCACATCAGCAGCGCGAATCCTGGAGGTTCAGGAGGCGGCTCGGCGCTAAGCACAAGTGGACATCTGTTAACTAACTGTGTTGCACGACCGCGCACGCTCGCTCGATTCCATCGAAGAATTGCCACCAGAGATCGAGCGAGCGATGCGCCGCGTTGCGGATTCGCACGCGATCACTCTCGCCAAGCGCCATCGTGCTCAGAATGTTATCGCCAACGTCGCTGTGATCGCGGTCGGCAAGTTCGTGTACGTCGAAAAATGAAACATCGTCACGGTTGAGTCCGTAGTGATGTTCAAGCGCGCGAGCGAACGGTCCGAAGTTGCCGACCACCTGTCCTTCCGCCGCCACATTGATAGCGCCGATACCCTCGGAGAATGAGCGGTCCCGAGTCGAAAGCTCAAACCAATCGATTAGCGCCGCCGTGGAGGCGAGCGGTTGCGCCTCGATCATCTCCTCGCGTTTCATGCCCAGCGCAAGTCCGAACTTAATGAACAATTCCGGATGCGGTGCGCTGCCGGAGATTAATCCGGTTTCCTCTTCGTACAGGCTCTCCGCGAGCTTGATCCGCTCGCCCGCGTGCGGGCATCGCGAGTGCAGAGCGCTGACCGCGCGTGGAAATTCGCGCACTTGGAGGAAAAACTGTGCCGCAAAGATATGCATCGCGGGGCGGGGGAGTTTTCCCTCCGCGATTTTCAGCCATAGCGGATGGCGTCCGAATGATCGGCGCTGTTTCACAAACGCAAACAGGTCGCGAACAAAGCTCTCGCTGGAAAGCGCGACTTGGGACGATTCCATCTGGGATTTACCTCGCGCGCGGAAACGCGGCGCTCGTGTCTCGAAAGTTACAAAAAAATTCGCTCGATAGAAAGCGGACGACGGGTTAGGTTCAGTCGATGTTTTTCAGGTCCGACAGGAACTCGCGCGGTCCGATGTAGCCGACCTTGCGCACTCGTACCTTTCCGCTCGAATCGATTATCAAAGTTGTCGGCACACCCTGGATCGCGAATTTATCCGTCAGCGCTGAAACCGCTGTATCGTTCTTGGTCAGATCAGCACGCATCCTGACGAATCGCTGCGCTGCGCGCACCACCGCCGGATCGACGAAGGTCGAATGTTCCATCTCGCGGCACGGAATACACCAATCGGCGGAGAAATCGACCAGCACCGGCTTGCGCTCCGAAGCCGCTAGCTGAAGCGCGCCAGCGTCAAAGGGCGCGAATGAAAGCGCTTTCGGAGCGGGCCGCGGAACCAGCAGGTAAACCAGCGCGAGAATCGCCAACACTCCGACCGCGGATCGGATTATCAGAAAAGGGCGAATTCTACGGCCAGCGGCCGTGATGAAGCCGAGCCAGATTCCCGCCGCCGCCGCGTAGTAGGGCAGGATGCGAATCATCAGATGGTGCGGCACCAGCGGATCGAGAAAGTAGATTGCGAGCCCGATCAGCACGAAGCCGAACAGTTGCTCGACCCATCCGAGCCATTCGCCCGATCGCGGCAGGCTGCGGATACTACCTGCGGCCAGCGCGAGAAAGATGTACGGGATGCCGAGCCCAATCGCGAGAGTGAAAAACAGCGCAAAGCCGAAAGCAGCGCTGCCCGATCGCTCCACCATCAGCAGCAGGCCAAGCACGAATGGCCCGATGCACGGCGCCGCGACCACGCCCATCCCAAGGCCCATCAGCAGCGCTCCGGCGTAGCCGGGACGCGCCACGCCCGCGCGCTTTAGCATCCACTGCGGCGGCTGCAAGGAAAAAAGCCCGAAGCTCGACAGCCCGAGCATCACCAGGATTGCCGCCAGAGCCGCGAGCACCCACGGATTCTGCAGCGCCGCGCCGAAAACTCCTCCTGACAGCGCCACCGCGACTCCGACCGCCGAGAACATCACCGCGATTCCCAAAACGAAGATGATCGCGAGCGCTACAATCCGCTTCGGTCCGCCACCCTGATTCCCGAAGTATGCGATCGTGACGCCGATAAGCGGATATACGCACGGCGTTAGGTTGAGCGCGATTCCGCCGAGCAGCACGAGTACAAACCCGAGAAACCATCCATGATGCGCGAAGATGTTCGCGACGGCGCTCGAATCCACATCGTCGGCGCTCGCGGTGATTGCTTTTGCGGCTCTGTCTCTTGTTGGGCCTGGCGACAAAGAGACGTTCGATGCGGGTGCGGAGGCGCTCACCGATGTCGCAGCAGCGGATCGATCTGGCGCTGCATTCGCAGCACCTCCATAGGCCAGCCTCGAAGTCGCGAGCAGGATCGCGAATAGAGCGAGGGCGAACAGAAAGGAAAAATTTCGAGAATTGCGGTGCAATGCCGATTATGTCCCGCGTCTGAAACCGCTGCGGGGCTGTGGAAGTAACTCTACCGCGAAATCGATTGTTCCGCGCACGTACGCGCGCTCAGGTATTGGCGGTAGAAGATCGTTTGCCGTTTCCCGCGGAAAGCGGGACCGAGTCCACGATTTCGAGCCCATAGCCGGGCAGGTTTGCCAGCCGGGGGGTAGCGTCGGACATGATGATCATCTTCCGCACTCCGACGTCGCGCAGGATCTGCGCGCCGATTCCATAGTCGCGGAAATCAGCCTCAGTCGCTCCGTAGCGCGTGCTCGGACGCTTGACCGCCTTGCGGCCGTTGCCGCCGTTCAGTTCATTCGCGATAGCGTTGGATTCCCGCTTGAGGTAGAGGAGCACGCCTTCGCCCGACGACGCTATCCGCTCCATCGCGGCGCGGAGCAGTTCGCGTGTGTTGCGTCCCGAATATCCGAACACGTCGCCGGGAAGGTACTCGCGATGAGCCCGGACGAGAATCGGCCGCTGCGAATCGACTTCGCCCATCACCAGCACCAGATGCTCGGTATAGTCAACCAGATTCCGATAAACGATCGCTTTGAAATTTCCGAATCGGGTGGGAAGCCGCGCTTCGGCAATCCTCTGCACCATCGTCTCGTTGCGCAGACGGTACTCGATTATATCGGCGACGGTTACGATTTTGAGCCCATGAGCGCGCGCAAACTCGACCAAGTCGGCTCGCCGCGCCATCGTGCCGTCTTCCCTCAGAATCTCACAGATCACCCCGGCGGGTTTCATGCCTGCCAGGCGCGCCAGGTCGACCGCGCCTTCGGTTTGTCCGGTACGGACCAGCACGCCTCCTTCGCGCGCACGCAGCGGATAAACATAGCCCGGAGTGATGAACTCGCTACCGCTCGCGTCCTCGCGGACAGCCTGCAAGATGGTGGTCGCGCGATCCTGCGCTGAGATTCCTCTGCCGACGCATCGCCGGGCCGTGATCGGAGTGGTGAACGCCGTGCCGAGCGGCGCTTGATTGTCGCCGACCATCATGTTCAGGCCGAGGCGCGAGATTCGGTCCGCGGACATCGGCAGGCAAATGAGGCCGCGCGCGAACTTGGCCATGAAATTAATCGCTTCGGGCGTGACTTTCTCCGCCGCGATCGTAAGGTCGCCCTCATTTTCGCGCTGCTCGTCATCCATCAGGATGATCATGTGGCCGCGACGCGTTTCGTCGAGAGCTTCTTCGATAGTGATGAACGGAGCGTGAGCCTTGGTGCGAGGATTAATTTCGCCGAACATGAGGAAATCTCGCCGGTACCGGTGCCAACTATGCTACGAAATTCTACACCCGCCGCATAGCGCAGCCTAACCTTTCGATAAGCATTGCGATGAGCATCGTTTGTGACGCCGCGATGCTATTTTCCTATCATGGCGTGGAAGCTGCGCAGTGCAATCCTGCTGGCCGCAGGTCGCGGAACCAGGCTTGGTGCGCTTAGCCTCGGCACGCCGAAGCCGCTCATTGAGATCGCGGGCGTACCGCTGATAGCGCATATCGTCGGCGCGCTGGCGGAGGCGGGGATTGAGCGCTTCATTATCGTTACCGGCTATCTTGGCGATCAGGTGGAAGCGTGGGCTCAGACTTATCGGCGCCGCGCCACCGATTGCGTGATCGAGACCGTGAACCAGCGAAATCTAATCGGTACCGCGGCTGCGCTTTTGGCGTCTCGCGAAAAGTTGGAGAGTGAGTGCGGCTTTGTTTTCGGATGGGGCGATGTCCTGATGGATCGCGCGAACTACAAACGCTTCATCGCGAGGGCCGCTGAAGACGACTTCGATCTGCTGCTGGCCGCCAACCGCACGCGGGATCCATCTCGCGGCGGCGCGGTCTATCTTGCTGCAGACATGCGCGTGCTGCGAATCGTGGAGAAGCCGAAGCCGGGCGAGTCGACGACCCAGTGGAACAATGCCGGATTGTTTGCCGCAACGCCTTTGATTTTCGATTACGCGAGCCGCCTGTCGCCATCTCCGCGCGGAGAACTTGAACTTCCGCAGGCGATCGCCGCGATGATCGATGCGGGGCTGAACATCCGCGCGCTCGACATGCGAGGCTTCTGGATAGATATCGGCACGCCCGAGGATCTGGAGCACGCACGTAGGCATTTTCGCCCGAGGCGAACCGGTTGATGTCACTTGACGCAAGCGACGGATGGGACAGGACCGAGCTGGAGCGCGCGGGCGCGCTTGCGCGCGACGTGCGTGCCCGCGTGGGCGCCGACGCGCCGCTGTTCGCGGTGCGTGCGCCGGGCAGAGTCAACCTGATAGGCGAGCATACCGACTACAGCGGCCTTCCGGTGCTGCCGGTCGCGATCGACCGGTCGACTGTCGTGGTTGCGGCGGCGCGCGGGCGCGAAATCATGATTCTGAACTCGAATCCAGTTTATGGAGCGCGCGAGTTTGCGATTGCAGTGAAGATTCCGCCGTTCCCGCGTGGCGATTGGGCAAACTATGTCAAAGCCGCGTTGCAGGGCGTAATCGATCGCTTCGCTCCATCGGCCGTCTTAGTGGAAAAGCTTCACGGCGCGATGATTGCGATTGACGGCGAAGTTCCCGTCGCTTCGGGACTGTCTTCCTCTGCCGCGCTCACCGTTTGCTGTGCGCTCGCGTTCATGGCGGTCAACGATTTGAGACTTACGCCGCTCGAAACCGCCGCGATGGTGGCGCGCAGCGAATGGTACGTTGGCACGATGGCGGGCGGAATGGATCAGGCTGCCTCGTGTCTCGGGCGGCGCGACCATGCATTGTTTATCGAATTCAACCCGCTCAAGGTCCGGACGGTTGGAAT
>JASHOJ010000148.1 GCA_030041155.1 Candidatus Binataceae bacterium
CCTATCGTGTCGCCCCGACGATGCACCGGCGCACTCTGCTGCGCACCCGCTTCGATCGCATCTTTCAGCGCCGCACCGGCTTCGCCACTCTCGATCGTTTGCTGCAGCGGCTGCACGCCAACAAATCCGAACCGCTGCTGGTGCTCGACCGTCCGGAAATCCCGCTCCACACCAACGGATCAGAAAACGATATCCGCTGCCAAGTCACCAAACGTCACGTCAGCGGTGGCACCAAAAGCGCAGCCGGACGCGACTGCCGCGACGCCTTCCTTGGCCTCGCCAAAACCTGCCGCAAGCTCGGCATCGCCTTCTGGGACTATCTCGGCGCCAGGCTCGACGTCCAAGCCTACCCCCAAGTGCCCTACCTCCCAGATCTCGTCCCCTGCCGCGGTCACCCCGCCTGATCCCGCCGCCAGCCCGCCCCGACTTTTGCCCCGGTTACGTTCTGTTTTTCTAACTTATTGATTTTCCGTAGAATATCTCCCGAACTACGAAAACGTGCCCGAGGCAGTAAAAAATTTTGACGGTATTTCTGACGGTTTGATCGGAAGCCGCAGATCGCGATGGAGAAAGCACCGTCAGGAACGATGGCCGGTTTGACGGTCTTTCTTGAAGCCGGCTGCTCGCGTCCCGCGGGTGTGGCTCGCCGTAGAAATACGTGACAAAGTGGGCATTGTCGTAGCGCGGCTCCGACTCGGACGTCTGATCCAAATTTTGAAGTAGGGAATTAACGCCGAGCTGGACTGGTGCAGAGGACATTTCAAGCGGTGGCTTCAAGAGCATCGTCGTTGCTTCGCTGAAAGGGGGAGATGTGACGCCTCATAGAATCATGGCGACTTTGGAGGTTGTGACCCCGCTTTTCCTCGGCGGAGCCGACCCATCCAGCACCGTCGAACTGAGGCCGCCGAGCATTAAGGGCGCTTTGCGCTTCTGGTGGCGCGCGCTCGCTTGGAGCCGCCATCTCGGTGATCTCAAGGCAATCCAGAAAGAAGAGCAGGAGATTTTCGGTGCCGCTGGTGACGACCGCGCTTGTCTTGGCCAAGCATCCTTCGGTTTGCGCGCGCGCTGGCTGGCAGAGCCAAATCGGCTTGCGCAGACAGGGTCACTCTCGCTCACATCGGGGAAACCAGGGGCTTCTTATCTGAGTTACGGCATCATCAACCGTGGCCAGGGAAACTCGCCGAGACCATGTTACCAACCGGGCGGGTATTTCGAACTCACGTTCCAAGCGCTCAGGTGCGCGGACAATCAATCCGGATTTCATTCTTCACTGCTGGACGCGATAAAGCTATTTGGCTTGCTAGGTGGCCTTGGCGGACGCTCACGGCGCGGTTGGGGCAGCGTGGCTCTGACCAAGCTGGAAGGCGAAAGCGGCGGGTTTCAATGGCAAGCTCCACAAAACCTGGACCAATACAGGGATGCGTTGTTGTCGATTCTTGGAAGCACTGACGATACGCCCGAGGCACGTTATGGCGCATTCGGCAAAGGCGCGCGGCTGCATGTCTTCGGTGTTGGCGCCGACGCTCTGGCAGTGCTGGATCAGTTGGGTCAAGCGTACCAAGCGTTTCGTCGGGAGCCGACCAATAGAAGCTTCATCTTCGGCCTTCCGCATTCCCGATTCAAAGGAGACGTCGATCGCCGGGCGAGCCCGCTGTTGTTTCATGTGCACAACCTGAACGGCCAATTTGCAATAGCGGCCGTCTTCCTGCGAGCGCCATTTCTTGAACAGCAGCCTTGCTGGAAGGAATACGAGAAAATTGACCGCTTTCTTGACCAACTTCCGACAGGCCTAAAGGTAAAAGGGCTCACGCAGGCATTTGGTATTTTGGCTGGCGGGACATCAGCATGACGGATCGGTTCCTCCACTTCACCCTGGGTCCCGTGCCGGGCTTCGTCGCGCAGGCGCGGCGGACGCGCGACCTGTGGGCGGGTTCGTTTCTGCTGTCCTGGCTTGCTGGCCAGGCGATGAAGGTGATCCTCGCGAACGGTGGCACGATCCTTGTTCCAGATGTGGAGCAAGACGCGCTCTTCGTCGCTGTGGGGAGTGGTGCGAGCGGATTTGGGCCGGCCATCGGCTCTTTGCCAAATCGTTTCAAGGCGAAAGTGCCCGTAGAATTTAATCCTGCTCTTTGTCGTGGGGCCGTTTACAGCGCGTGGGGTGATCTCGCCGACAAGGTTTGGAAGCGCTTCGTTGAACCCGTTGCAGGCCAGGGCAACGGTACTCAGGGCATCTGGGATCGCCAAGTTGCGAGCTTCTGGGAGACGGCCTGGGTCATCGGCGCTGATCCCGGGAACGGGCAGGATTACGCTTGGCTTGACCGGCGGAAGAACTGGCGCACGCATCGGTCGCCTGTCGAAGGTGGCGACCACTGCATGCTGATGGGTGACTGGCAGGAACTGTCCGGCTTCATTCGCTCGCGGGAGCGCGGTAAGCAGGATGCGCTCTGGCGGACGCTCAAGACGCGCGTGGACAAGGAAAGCGGCAACCCTCTTCAGCTCGACGAGAATGAGCGGCTCTGCGCGATGGCGCTGATCAAGCGTCTGTTCCCGCATGTGGCGAATGAGGCGCTGGGCTGGACGCCCTCCTGGGACGGTCAGCACGCGCTCTGGTGGCCGTCGACGCCGCGATTGGCGGCGGCGGGTTGGCTGCGCCACGCTTGGACCAGCGCACGTGCGGAAGCGGAAGCTTTCGCCAAGCTCGCCGAGCGTACGAAGGGAGGGCTGATGGAGCCATCGCTTGCGGACGGCAATGTGCTGTCGCAGGTGCCTGGAGCGCTGCTCCATCGCAGCGGAATCGAGAATGCCCGTCCCGATGAGCTTGCCGGAAACGACAGCGACGCCGAAGCGACAAGAGGCAACCTGCTTCAGGCTCACAAGGCTCTCTCGGACAAAGCTAGAGAGCCGTCTGCGTTCTATGCCCTCTTGCTGATGGACGGAGACAGTGTTGGTGCTCTGCTGCGTAGCCAAGAATCCAAAGTAACGAAGGGACTTGCCCGCTTTTCATCGCAGGTTGAGACGGCCATCCGTCAACAGGGCGGCAACACGATCTATGCTGGCGGCGATGACGTGCTCGCTTTGCTGCCGCTGGAAGGCGCCGTACCGGCGGCGCTGGCGCTGCGGCGAGCCTATCGCGATGCACTCACCAAAGTCCCGGACGCGACAATCTCCGCGGCGCTGGTCTTCGCGCATTTTCGCGTGCCGTTGCGCCATGTGCTGCGCGAGGCGCACAGGCAGCTCGACGACGTGGCGAAGGACGGCAACGGCCGCGATAGCCTCTCTGTCTGTGTGCTGACGCAAAGCGGCGTGACGCGGGAGTGGGTTTCGACGTGGGAAACGGGCTCCGCCGCACCCGTGCAGACGATGATCGATGCTGCACGTGACATTGACGAGAAGACTTCCGGCCGATTCTTCTATGCCACCCGCGAGCAATACGCGGAGGTGATCGCCGATAACGTGCTCGGCGTTGACGACATCAAGTCTCTTCTCCTCGCCGAATATCGCCGCAGCGAAGCGGGCGCTGGCCGTGCGCGCGAAGACATCAGTGCGCATGTGGACCGATTGTTCGTGCTGGCCGAACGCCATACCTCCCGCGATCGCTCAGAGATACAGGAGATGCCTTCCGTCTCCATGGACGGCCCGCTGATCGCACGGTTCCTGGCGCGCGAGACCAGGCAGGCATGACGAAGCTCGTCCTCCATCCCGTTGATACGCTCTTCTTTCGCGACGGGCGTCCCTACAATCAGGATGATCCGGGGCAGGTGGAAGCTGCGAGCCTCTTTCCGCCATATCCGCCGACGGTTGTCGGAGCCGTCCGGGCAGCGGCGGCGCGCGCGATGGGTTGGCCGGGCTCCACGTGGGACGCGGCCGCACTCGGCGATGGCGTGGACTGGCAAGCCGGCGATAAATCGCTCGGACGGCTGCGCTTCAGCGGGCCATACATTCTGCGCAACGGTGAACCGCTATATCCTGCCTCCCTGAACCTTGTCGCCGGGAAGGATAAGAGCGGCGCCGATCTCATCACCTATCTTGCTCCGTCTGGTAGGGCGCTCGACACAGACGTTGGCGCGGTTCGCTTGCCCGCGCCGATCAAGACGGGGCGTGGCTTCAAGACCCTCGAGGGATTATGGATCAATGGTACCGCGATGGCTCAGGTACTCAGCGGGCAACCACTCGGTCCAGATTGGAAAATTGTATCTGGAATTCTACGAACTCCGGATAAATTCTGTGAACCGTCTGTACGTCCCAACTGGATCGCGCCGCAACGCTGCCTGTGGCAGCCCGAATCGCGCGTGGGCGTTGAGCGGGATAGGCAGACGCGGACGACAAAACGTTTCGAACGGCAAGACGGTGAGCCCGTGAGAGGCGCGCTGTATGCCACCGCGCATGTACGGCCCGCGCAGGATGTCGCGCTCGCCGTTGACGTGGAGGCGCTTCCCGACGTTGCCCTTGGCGAAAGCCTGGCGCCGCTCGGCGGCGAAGGCCGAAGCGTCTGGATCGAGCGACGAGACGAGAAGCTCGAACTACCGCGCGCCCCCGAGCTAACGCCTGGTAAGGATGACGTGCTGCGCTACATCGTCGTGCTCGTCACGCCCACCGATCTTGATGACAAATGGCCTAAACCGGGCGAATGTCTCGCAGGATCAACGGGCGCGGCGCTGCCGGGCAGGGTCGTCTCTGCCTGCACCGGCCGCGCCGTCATGGTCGGCGGATGGGATGGCGCAGCGCGCCGGCCGTTGCCGCTGAGGCCGCTGATCCCGGCGGGCAGCCTCTGGTTTCTTGAGGCGAGGGCCGAAGAAGCGGAAGCGGCTCAGTCGTGGCACGGCCGCGCCATCGGACGATCGACCGGCTGGGGATTCGGCCGCGTGCTGATCGGGCGCTGGGCGCCGGCGGGGGAGGAGACATGACGACGGAGATCATCGGCCTTCTTGCCGAGACCTATATTCATCCGGGAACCGGCCAGTCCGCCGGCGCCATCGATCTGCCGGTCGCCCGCGAGCGGGTGACGCTATATCCTTTCATCCCCGGCTCCAGCATGAAGGGCGCGCTGCTTGACGCATCGCGCAGCAACGGCCTCGACACGGACCGGCTCTTCGGCCAGCAGGAAAATGCGGGACAACTCCTCGTCTCCGATGCGCGGCTCCTGCTCTTGCCGGTGCGGAGCCTGACAAGCCCCTACGTCTGGCTCACCTGTCCCTATTTGATCGAGCGATTCCGACGCGACATGAAGCGGGCCAGCAAAGGCGACGCGCTGCCGAAGGTCGCGCCTTTGGCCGACGACAAAGTGCTGGCGGTGGGCGTCGGCGATCTCTTCCTGGAGGAGAGGCTGTTTGCGGTGGAAGGCAAACCTCCCGAGGAACTGGTCGCGGCGATTGGGGCGCTGATTCCGCATGACGATGCCCGCGCCCGACTGGGCAGGCAGCTCGCCATCGTAACGGACATGGCATTCGCCTGGTTCGCGCAATATGCGCTGCCGGTTCAGGCGCGCAACGCGCTCGATCCGGAGACAAAGACCACAAAACAAGGTGGCCTCTGGTATGAGGAGGCGCTGCCGCCCGACACGCTGATGTATTTCGTCATGGGCGAGCGGGCCGATTGCGCCGCGACGAAGATCGCGACTCATCTCGCCGGGCGCCGCTATCTTCAGGTCGGCGGCAACGAAACGGTAGGCCAGGGCTGGTTCGCCGTCCGCCGCGTCGACGGAGTGGCATCATGACGGCGCAGACGCTCGAACAGAAGCGAGCGAAACACGCGCTTGATCAAGTCAAGGCGCTCCAGAAAGAGAAGCCAGGCAACTATCTTAGTTATGTCAACGCATTGCCTGCGGTCATATTGATGAACGGCCTTGGCCAGGCGCTGGCGACGGAACGGGCGGCAAGTGATGCGGCAAGTGATAAGGCGCATCATAGGCTGGCGCAGCATGTGTCGGAATGGCTGCTCAGCCCGGAAGCACACACCAGATACGCTGCATCAATTTCGGATGAAGCCAAATTGGACGCCGCACAGCGGCTGCTCGGCCGAATCGTCGCGGGCGACCAGGATGCCTACCTGTGGGCGCAGGCCGAGGCGATCGCCTACGTCACCTGGCTGAAGAAATTCGCCAATGCTTTCCTCAAAAAGGAAGAATAATGGCGCGTCCGCCTCAGCACCAACATCGCTCAGGCCGTCGAGACCAGCGCGACCGAAGCCAGAGTCGATCATCAGGATCGCATCAGAACGCGCCGACAAGCGGCAAGAGGCCGTTGTACGCAGCCGCGGCGAGCGCAACGCTGACACCACCGACCGGAAATGCGGGCCTTTGGTACGACAAGTTTTGGGATCACTGAAAACCCGACTGGACCGGCTTTGTCGGTGACAGCGGCAAGCGCGACTGGATCGGGAAGATCGCTAATGTCGGTGCCGGCAAGCCGCAAAAGGAGGCCGGCGACAGCGCGCTCATGACGGAAGCTGTCAAACGCCTCGAAGCCCTCGTCAAGGCGCAGGCCGGCTGTAGTTTTCAGCGAATGACCGCTTGGCGCTTCGTCACGGGCTTGGGGCGTCATCATCCGGTGGAGAACGGCTTTGCCTGGCGCCACGACCTCGGCGCGCCGTACATTGCCGGCTCCAGCCTCAAGGGGCTCGCCCGCGCCTACGCGCGCGACTGGGCGGGCCTCAACGACGAGACGCTCAAGCGCATCTTCGGTCCAAAGCCGGAGGCAGGCCTCGCCATCGGCAGCGTCGTTTTCCTCGACGGGTTGCCGACCGAGCCTGTCGCCCTGGATGCAGACGTTATGACGCCGCATTCTGGCCCTTGGTATCAGAGCGAGACAAACGCCGTCCCAGCCGACTGGCATTCACCGACTCCGATCCCCTTCCTCACGGTCGCAGCGGGCCAGACGTTTGTCTTTGCCATGCTGCCGCGAAACCAGTTGAACCAACAACATCAAGAGGACTGCAAAAAGGCGGCCGATCTTCTGAAAGAGGCGCTGGAAACGCTCGGCGCCGGCGCAAAGACCGCAGTCGGATATGGGCAGTTTGTCGAGGAGCAAGGTGGAGATGCCAAAACTCAATTTCGCGCCGCGACGAAGACTTCTCCCACGTCTCAAAGTCGAGTGCCGGGGAACTGGAACGGACGTGAGGCGATTGTCTACAGCGAGATCGTTCGGATAGTCGAGGATCGCGGCGCGCAATTGTTGGTTCGATTTCCGGACGGCAGTGAAGAAGAAGTCGAGAGGCGCGAGGCGAAACTGAGATGAATACGTCGGAGCGGTCGGGAATCGCGCGGCTCGTGACGTTTCTCGGCCGTGGTCGCCTCGACAAGGATCAGGGCCGATACCTCTACGATCCGACCGAATATGAATTCTACGGTAGCGAAACGACAAGAACTCCCTTCGTTTGCCGCGCGCTTGCTGAGCTGTTTTTGCCGTCAGACATATGTGTTCCGGCAACTCAGGAAGCTGAAAGCGATCACAGAACGGCTCTGGAAGAAGCGTTGCGCACAAGGAATTATCCAGCACCTCGTTTCATCTGCATTCCCGCCGGCCGCGCGCCGGCCGAACTCTGGCAACAGTTCGAGGCTATTAAGATCGTGCTGCGCGGCACCGATGGCCCGGTGATGCTCGACATCACACCCGGATTTCGTTCCCAGCCGTTCTTTGCCGCGGCCGTCGCGATGTTCGTCCATGCCGTCGACGAGACGCCACCGGAGCTTCGTGTATGCTACGCGGCCTACGATGCCAAGGACCCGAAGACAGGCGTTGCGCCGATTTGGGAACTGACCGAATTCATGACACTGCTCGACTGGTCACGGGCACTGGCGATGTTCCTCAAGACAGGACGTGCCGAGGAGGCAGGAAAGGCGACTGAACATCTCGGCCGAAATCTGAAGAAGACTTGGTTCCAGAGCGGCAAGCAAGGCGAAGAGCCAAACCTGAAGGGATTGGGGGAGGCGCTGACTCAATTTGGCGCCGATCTGGAAACCCTCAGAACAGGCGATCTGCTTCTTGGCAGGGAGACAACGAAATCTTCCGCTGCTCGCCTCCTGAGTGCAACTCGGGAGGCAAAGGAGTACGTCGCCAAACATGCTCCGCCCCTGGCGGACATTCTCGACCGTGTTGTGAATATGGCCGAACCGATCGCAGGCGCGGTCCTCGATCTGTCGGGTCCTGAGGGTCGCAAAGCCGTGATAGCTTTGGCCGAGCTTTACGTCCGCCTCGGGCGCTATCTCGAAGCAACTGCCACCGTGCGCGAGGGCTGGGTCAATCTGTACGCACCGAAAACGGCGCTCGTTCCAGCCGCAGCCGACTTCGACAGCAAAGAGCGTGGACGTGCGGAAAGGCGAGCCAACGAGCACGACCCGACGTTTCGAGAAGTCACGGATCGCCGCAACGACTTTCTCCATGCTCAGTACAGACCGAGCGCACAGAAGGCCATCGATGTTACGACGACGATGAGAAGTCTCGTGGAGAAACTGAGAATCGCGTCCGCGACGCCGCGCGGCGCCTGCTTCATCAACCTCAGCAATCATCCGAGCGCCAACTGGGACGAGGCGCAGACGAAGGCGGCGTTCGAGTTCGCCGAGCGCATCGAGGAGATCGCGTTTCCCACCGTTCCGCCGGATGCCGACGAGAAGGCGATCGAGGCTCTTGCAGAGACATGCATGGCTCACATCCCGCCGGAAACGTCGCACGCCCTCGTGCAAGGCGAGTTCACCTTGACGGTCGAGTTGGTCCGCCGCCTGCAGGCGCGCGGAATCACCTGCCTGGCGGCGACCAGCACGCGGAATGTCTACGAGGACACCAACGGCCGAAGGGTATCCACTTTCACGTTCGTGCGCTTCCGCGCTTATGCCGAACCAGGGGCCATGTGAGAAGCTGCCTAATATGAACCCTTCGGTGATACAAAGTCTCAGGCTATCGCCTCGGCCTCTCGAGAATTTGTATCACCCTGACGGTCTTTTTCCACGGCGCGGCGGATGGTCGTTGTTGGGGCGTATGTTGAAAATCGACCGATCGATACCGATAGTCGCCGAAGTCGCAGATATCTGTTCAGCGGCTCGATGCCGCTGGTGAAGCTCTCGCGATCGTGCTGGTCCGACAGAAGCTCAATGAGAAGCGTCGGCGCGGCAGAGGCCACTCACGCACCGGCCAGCTTGAGGTATCGCTGGGCGGCCGCCTTGAGCCGAGCGCTCGGTTCCTTCGGATTGAGGAGCGCCTCCGCGAAGGCCCGGCTGTCGGCGGCGCTCAGCCGGATCCAGCCGGATCGTCTGGGTTTCCTCGATGACACGCACGGCCGCGTCATGCACACTGGCGATCACGAAATCCGTCAGCGTGCGCCCCTGCAGCTCGGCAGCGCGCTGGAACAGTGCCTTCTGGTCGCGGGAGACCCACGCCTCCAGCCGCTCGTCTCGCGACCTGGTCGTGGCTTTACCTGACATGTCGCACATACCTTGAGTTGCACCCGGAAAGTGGTTATTTTGTGCGCCTGATAGACGGACATTTCGAAGGCCGTGTGAGAGATGGCCGTTTATGAGGGGACGGAGGGAGTGATGATGATACCGACTGGATCACCGCGCAGAAATCCTGTCTCGATTTAGGCCGCCGTGAGGATGAGCGCTGATCCGCGGTCGTTTTCGAATAGCTTTTACAGCTTGACCGGCTATCCACCGATGCGGTGGCAGGATCGGTTGTTCGGTCAGCTTATCAACGGAAAATTCCCCAGCGCGCTCGATTTGCCGACCGGGCTCGGAAAGACCTCGGTGATCGCGATCTGGCTTGTCGCCCGCGCTCTCGCGGGGGAAGACGCACTCAAGGCTATTCCGCGTCGACTGGTCTATATTGTTGACCGGCGCGCCGTTGTCGATCAGGCGACGGAAGAGGCTGAAAGACTGCGTCGGGCATTAAACGGCGATGCGGCGCACCTCAAGGGCGCGCTTGGGCTGAGCAACGGAACACTTCCCATTTCGACGCTGCGCGGCGCGCATGTCGATAACCGCGAATGGCTCGACAATCCCGCGGCCCTGGCTATTATCGTCGGAACGGTCGACATGATCGGCTCGCGGCTTCTGTTCGAGGGCCATGGCGTCTCTCGCAAGATGCGGCCCTATCACGCCGGTCTGCTCGGCGCGGATACGCTGATCGTTCTCGATGAAGCGCACCTCGTTCCGCCATTCGAGGCATTGCTTTGGCAGATTGTAAACGGCGCGGAGCAGTTCGGTTCCTGTGCCGGGTCCGATGCCAGGCTCGTTCCGCCCTTCAAGCTGCTGCCGCTGTCGGCCACGGGGCGCACTCAACCGACCTCCGACAGCGGCGCAGCGACAAGCGCATTTCGTCTCGAAGACGAGGACTTGTCCGACCCCATCGTCAGATGCCGCCTTTCTGCGAAAAAGATTGTCAGCTTCGTCACTATTGACGGCGATAAGAGCACGCTCGCCGAGGAATTGGCGCAGCAGGCATGGAAGCTTTCGGAGGAAGACGGCAAGCCTACCCGCTCTCTTATCTATTGCGACAGCCGCGAGATGGCGGAAAAGGTGAAAGCCGTGCTCGACAAGCTCCCCGCGCCCGATAAGAAGGGAGTCGACCCTAAGGCCGATACAGAACTGTTCGTCGGCGCTCGACGCGTCAAGGAGCGTGAAGATGCAAAAGCATGGTTAGAGAATCATGGCTTTCTCGCAGGCTCGCCGCCGCCGACGAAACCGGCATTCCTGGTTGCGACATCGGCGGGCGAGGTCGGCATCGATCTCGACGCCGACCACATGGTTTGCGATCTCGTTCCCTGGGAACGGATGGTGCAGCGGCTCGGCCGTGTGAACCGGCGCGGCCAAGGCAATGCGAAAATTGCAGTCGTTCATGGAGGTGAACCGAGGCCGCAGAAACCGGATGCGCCAACGGACCAAGAATTGCGCCAAGCCATCGCCTTCCGTTCGCTTTCGGTGCTCAAAAAGCTTCCGAATGTGGAAACCGGAAGAGATGCAAGCCCCGGGGCGCTACGCGAACTGAAGCTACGCGCCGAGACGGACCAGACGCTTCGAGAGAAAATCGACGAGGCGACAACGCCTGCGCCGCTGCACCCCGCGCTGACGCGCGCGCTCGTTGACGCCTGGTCGATGACCTCGCTCGAACAGCACACCGGCCGGCCCGATGTGGCACCCTGGCTGCGCGGTTGGGTGGAGCCTGATAGTCAGACCATCGTCATCTGGCGCACCTATTTGCCGGTACGGGAGGGCTCTGCCGATTGGCCGCGAACGTCCACCGAGAAGAAGGAGGTGGAGGCATTCTTTGAGGCGGCGCCTGCTCGTGAGAGTGAAAAACTCGAGACAGAAACGTATCGCGTAGCCGACTGGCTACAGGATCGCGCCAAGGCGCTCCTCAAACCTCAACAGGATGTCCAGGGCGAGCAAACCGCAGATGCCGTTCTCCCTGCCGGGACGGATGACAACGATGCACGCAAAGCCGCGACGCGGCCCGCTACGCCGCAGGCGACACCATTGCACAATCGGGATGTCGTTCTTTTTGTACTTTTGCCCGATGGACGTTACGCGGCCCGTTACACGCTCGGCCGGTTGGCGGCAGAGCGCAAGGGCAAGGAGAAAGAAGACTTTATCAGCGGGATTGTTGGGAAAATTCTCATCGTGGATGCCCGGATCGGGGGCCTGAACGGAGGCGTACTGGACAGCAAAAGGAGCGATGGCTTCCCGACTGCCGATACCGATAAAGGCTGGAGTGAAGACGCAGGATTTCGCGTGCGGTGGGCGGCATCTGAAGGGTACAAGAGCGATGAGGGCGACTGGAATTTCGAGGATGATTTCGTTCTTCGTGCAAATGGCGACGGCGATGCGGAGGAGTGGCTTGTCGTCGAGCATTTCAGGAACGCCGCACAATCGGAGGATGCCCGTTCCGTTTCCCAGCCTCAGGAACTTGACCAACATCAAAGCTGGGCGGAACAGGAGGCCGGGGATATCGCGAGCAGGATCGGCCTTTCCGATCCTGCCAACGAAGCACTGGCGGTTGCAGCATTCCTGCATGACGAAGGTAAAAGGGCTTCCCGTTGGCAACGCGCCTTCCGGGCTCCGCATGAAAAAGACAAGACGGGCGCTTACAAGATTTTCGCCAAAACGCGCGGCCCCATAAACCAGCAAATTCTCGATGGCTACCGGCACGAATTCGGATCGCTGCCGTACGCGGAAAGTCACGTCAGGTTCAAGGCCTTGCCTGAGGAGTGGCGTGATCTCGTCCAGCATTTGATCGCTGCACATCACGGGCAGGCTCGGCCGTTGATCGCAACGCGCGGCTGTGAGGACGCGCCGCCTTCAGCGCTCGAAGAGCGCGCCCGCGAGGTCGCGCTCCGCTTCGCAAGGCTTCAGGCGCGGTGGGGGCCGTGGGGCCTCGCGTGGTGGGAGGCGCTGCTGCGCGCCGCCGATCGACAAGCCTCGCGCGACAACGATAGGCGCGAAGGCCTTGATGCTCCGCAAATGTAGAGGAGCTGATGGTGGAAGCTGCGATCCCCGTCGATCTCTTCAATCCCGGCCAGGTCTTTGCCTGCCTCGGATTCATGGAAGCGGCAGGCATTCTGCTGGGCGACGCCGCGGGCGGCTTCGACTGGTCCGACGATTCGAACACTCACTTTGCGCTCCGCGCCACAGGAGAGCGAAATCCGTTCGAGACGGTGCTTGAGTTCTTGGCTGAAGCACAACCCAATCGATGGGGCCCAGTTGGTTACGCCGATCCGCCACCTAAGAAAGGTGAAGCCGGCGAGGAAGAGGACGCCGAAGAAGAAGATGATGATGATACGGACGAAACCGCGGCCGCCGGCGCGGCGCCGTCGTTGGATTTGTCCATCACCTTTCCCGCGAAATCAGGCGACCGAATGGCCCTGCCTATCAGGTTCGGCGGCGAGAACAGGCCGGTTGTCGAACTCGATCATTGGGCGGATGGATCGAGCCGGGAGAGCTTCAAGCTTTATGCTGGCAATCGGTCAGCCGACGCCATCGCGCGCGCAATGCTGAAGGGCGTGCGCGGCAAGCCGAGCAAGAAGCAGAAAGCCAATGGACAACCCGGTGATGTGAAGACGAAAGGCGTGCGGCAGCTATGGAAAGAAGACCGTGCGGCGCTTGTCAAGGCGCCGTTCGACGTGCTCACGCCGATGGGCGGCAGCTTCAATTTCGATCCACGCGGAGCATGGACTGCCATCGATGCCGGATACTCTCCGAACGAACACAAGCATACCATCGAAGCCTCTCCCGTCGTCGAATTTCTTGCCGCTTGGGGATTGGAAAACGCCCGCCCCATCGAATTCGGGCTTCGTCGAGTTCGATATACTGCCTGGGGTGTGAACCTTCCACCCATATTGGCGCGCGCTGCGCTTGCAGGCGCGCTCCCTGCTGTTCCGTCAAGGCAATTTCGGTTCGAGCTCGATTTGTCCGGCAAGAACAAAGTCGTCACTTTCGCTCAGGAGGAGTCTCATGCCATCGCTCACGGCTGAAATCATAAACGACTGGGCCGATAATAAAAATGGTCCCGTCGCGCTGACCTGCAAGCAGAAGCTTCTGCCGGTCGAGGGCGAGGGCGGGGTGATCTTTCCACCGACCTATGCCGACATCGGTTACAACATCGACACACTGTCGGACGGCACGAAGGTCGCTACCATCGACAGCGTCGGCAGCCAGGCCAACCGGATGGAGCCGATCTTCAAAGCGGCTAGGTCGGGCGAGCCGGATAATCCGTTGTCGAAACTCGTGCCACAGATCGACATCGCCTACGGCAACGAAAAGACCGTTTCCATCCTCGAAGCCGGCCACCGGCTAGGCGATGCCGTGATACGCTCATCCGATCTGAAGGACGAGGCGCAAAAGGCGTTCAAGCTGTTTCTCGATACGGGCGACGCATCGGCGTTAGCGAAGCTCGCCCCGACCTCGCTGGTCTTCGGCGTCTGGGATTCACGCGATACCCAAGCCAAACTGCCGCGACTGGTGCAGTCGGTCATCCGTGCTTGGGATGTGGATGAGTTACGGCGCTCCGCTCAATACAATCCTGCACTGGACTATGCGGCTCTCGAGGTCTTCTCGGAAGAAGACAAACAGAAGGCGGAAGGCAAGGCCGAAAGCCCACTTGCGCGGCGCGGCTTCGTTCACGTTCCGGCAACCGGGGCTCATGGCGGCGTCGTTGCCCGCGGTCCTATCGAGCGCATCGTCACTGTCAATCTCGTGGCGCTGCGCAAGCTTGACGGCGGGAACACGCGAAATCTCAGGCGATATATTCTCGGCCTCGCATTGGTAGCCGCGGCAGAGCCGCTCGACGGCTTCCTGCGTCAGGGATGCCTGCTTGTGCCCGACGAGAAGGTGCCTGCGGAATGGATTGCCGTTGCTCGCGAGGGCAGCCGCGCTTCCATTGCATTCTCGGCCTCCGTCGCGCTGGACTATGCCAAGGCTGTAGCGGACAAGTTTGGCGTAGGACCCGCCCAGCGTGTCGCCTTCAAGAAGGAGCGTGCACAGGCCGATCTGAAAGAATTGGAGAAGAAGAAAGAGAAGAAGCCGAAATCTGCGGCCTGAGCCATGCCCGCCCTTCTTATCTCCGTCCGTTTTCACGACGGCCGCTACCACGGCAGCGGCGAGTGGCCGCCGTCGCCTGCGCGGCTGTTCCAGGCGCTGGTCGCGGGCACAGCGTGCGGTGAAGGTCTCTCCGAGGATGCTCTACTGGCGTTCAAGTGGCTCGAAAGCCTGGATGCGCCGGCTATCGCAGCACCGCCCGCTTTTGCCGGACAGGGCTTCAAGACTTTCGTCCCCAACAACGATCTCGACGCAGTGGGTGGCGATCCGGTGAGAATTGGCGAGATACGGGCAGGCAAAGTCATCCGTCCGCATACATTCGATGCTGCCGTGCCATTGCTCTACGCATGGACGTTTGAGCCAAGCGCCGACGCCGAGCGGCATGCGCGTGCAATCTGCGGGATCGCCGACAATCTTTATCAATTGGGCCGCGGCGTCGACATGGCCTGGGCGACGGGCAAGGTTTTCGACGAAGCGGACGCTCGCCTTCGCGCGAGTGGTGGCGTTCAGTGGCGCCCCAACCAGGGCAGTGGTGGCGCAGAGCTTTCCTGTCCTCGCCCCGGTTCGCTGGCGAGTTTGACGGAGCGTTTCAAGGCGATGCGCCGACGGTTCAGAACGATCGGAGCGGGCAAGAAGACCAGCCAGCTTTTTGCGCAAGCGCCGAAGCCAGATTTCAGGCAGGTTCGGTACAATAGCCCATCTGTATTTCTTCTCTTCGAGATCAGGAACTCCGGTAGCTTCGCGCCACAGCTCCTTGAGCGCGTCGTTGCACTGACGGAAAAGGTCAGAGACTTGGCCGTGAAACGGCTGAAAGCTTCGGCATGGCGGCGGGACGATCCGAAACGGGAAACCCAGGCCGACAGAATCATCATCGGGCGCGATTCGCATGAAGCCGACAAGGCACGGCGCATCCGCATCGCGCCGCTGCCGTCTATCGGCCATGCCCAAACGGAACGCTCGATCCGACGCGTGCTCGTTGCCGTGCCACCGGACTGCCCCATGGCAACGGGTGACATCGCGTGGGCTTTTTCCGGGCTTGTGCTTGCCGATCCGGAAACCGGCGAAGTGCCGGACGATACTGCAGAACTGGTCGCAGCCAGCGACGACACAATGCTTACGCACTATGGCATCGAAGGCGCGGCGCGCCTTTGGCGAACAGTCACGCCAGCCGCGTTGCCCGAGCGCGCCGCGCGACGGCGCATCGATCCCCGGCGGGCACGCAAAGAGGCGAAGGGCGGCGCCGAACGTCTGCGTGAGCACGCGGCAGCCGAATGGGCCGTGCAGCAGGCATTGCGTCATGCCGGCATCGGTGCATCCGTGGAGACGATCCGCGTGCAGCGCGAGCCTTTCGAAGGCAAGGACCTGCGCGCGGAAGCCTTCGCAAAGGGGACGCACTTCACCAAGGAACGCCTCTGGCATGTCGCAATCACATTTGACGAACCCGTCCCCGGTCCGCTCCTGATCGGCGATGGCCGCTATCTGGGTCTTGGCCTAATGGCCCCAGTCCGCCGTACGGATGGGGTCTTTGCCTTCACCATCACGAACGGCCTGACGGAACTGGCCGAGCCGCTCGGGCTCACACGCGCCTTGCGTCGCGCCGTCATGGCGCGTGTGCAGGAGAGCATGGGAGCGCACGCGACGCTGCCGGCATTCTTCACTGGTCATGCGGCTGACGGGGCGCCGTCGCGCTCGGGCCGGCACGAGCATCTTGCTTTCGCGTTCGATGCACCAAGAAAGCGACTTCTTATCGTTGCGCCGCATATTCTCGAACGTCGCGGAACCTTGCCCAGTGAGCGCGAGCATCTTCGCGCACTCGAGGAGGCACTTGAGGATTTCCGGGAATTGCGCGCCGGCACAGCCGGGAAGCTCGCCCTTGTTCCCAGCGCTCCGGACCTATCCGACGATCCGCTGCTCGCGCCATCACAGACATGGGAGAGCCTGACACCTTACCGCGTGACGCGGCACGCCAAACTGAACGATGCGACTGCGGCGGTTGAAGTCGATCTTCTCGCCGAATGCCAACGCGCCGGACTCCCGCGACCGCAGGTCGAGATCGCGGAGACCTTTACAAAGCCGGGTGCTGGACTATTCGGCCTTGCAAAGCTCAGGTTTCACTGTGCAGCAGCGGGGCCGATGCTGCTTGGCCGTGACCGCCATTTCGGGGGCGGCCTGTTCGTAACTGCCACATAAGGAGCCGAATTCGGGGCGAGCCGCGATGACCGATAACCAGCTCGAATTCCATCTTCCCGCGCCGCCGATCAGCGGCGACACACCCCTCATTCCGGCGCGGATGGTGAACGAGTTCGTCTATTGTCCGCGGCTTGCCTATCTCATGTGGACTCAGGGCGAGTGGGCGGAGACCGGCGACACGGTCGAAGGCAATCGCGTTCACGCGCGCGTCGACAAGCCCAGCGTACCGCTTCCAACGCCGCAGGCGTTGGAGACCGGCGAAGCGCCGGCGAGCGACAAGGTCGTCAGCCGGTCGCTGACGCTTTCCTCGGCCGCCCTGGGCGTCATCGCCAAGCTCGATATTGCGGAGGCCGACGATGGCATCGTGACGCCCGTCGATTACAAGCGGGGAAAGCGCCCGCATGTCGCGCAAGGCGTCTATGAGCCGGAGCGTATCCAGATCTGCCTCCAGGCGTTGCTGCTCGAGGAGCATGGCTACCGCGTCGAGGAAGCCGCTATCTATTACGCCGAGAGCCGGGAGCGTGTGCGCATTGCGCTGGACGACGGCTTGCGTACCGCAGCGCGCACGGCCGTCAGCGAGCTGCGTTTGACGGTCTCACAAAGCCGCATACCGCCGCCACTCAAGGACAGTCCGAAATGCCCACGCTGCGCGCTCGTGACGGTGTGCCTGCCGGATGAGGTGCGCTCTCTGTCGGGCTCGTCGCTCGCGCCACGGACGATCGCCGTTCCGCCTGACGAGGCACTGCCGCTTATCGTGCAATCCCAGTACGCCCGGATTGGCAAGGAAGGCGAAACGCTCAAGATCACAGACGAGGAGAAAGGCGAAGTGCAGGTGCGTTTCATCGACATTTCGGATGTGGCGCTGTTCGGCAATGTTTCGATAACCACGCCGGCGCTCGCGGCGTTGCTCGAGCGCGAGATTCCCGTGACCTTTCACAGTCACAGCGGCTGGTTTCGCGGTGTTGCCCACGGCATTGGTCACCGAAATGTTGAGATCCGCACGGCACAATACCGCTTGAGCTTCGACGAGGCCGCGTGCCTGCGGTTCGCAAAGGAGCTGGTCGCGGCGAAGATCACGAACCAGCGCACGATCCTGCGCCGGAATTGGCGCGGACCGCCGGAAGAGCGGCAGGCAGCGCTCGACCGGCTTGGCGCCGCGCGCAAATCCGCGGATGGTGTGGCGACACTGGCGCAACTGCTCGGCGTCGAAGGCGACGCAGCCGCCGTTTATTTCCGCGCCTTCGCAGGTCTATTGAAGTCGCCTGAGGACAAGCAAGGCGCCGGCGAACTGACGCCATTCCGCTTCGAGGCGCGCAATCGTCGTCCGCCAACCGATCCGGTCAACGCCATGCTGTCGCTTGCCTATGCGATGCTGACCCGTCATCTAACGATCGCGTTGGCGTCGGTGGGCCTCGATCCCTACCGGGGCCTTTATCATGCACCGCGCTATGGCCGCCCGGCGCTGGCGCTCGACCTCATGGAGCCGTTCCGCGCGATCATTGCCGACTCCGTCGTGCTGTCGGCTGTCAATACCGGCGAGGTCGGGCCGAATGATTTCGTCGTGGCGGTCACGGGCACGGCGCTGACGCAGGCAGGGCGCCGACGCTTTGTCGAGGCGTTCGAACGTCGTCTCTCCCAGGAGACGACGCATCCGGTCTTTGGCTATCAGGTGAGCATGCGCCGCATGCTGCTGGTTCAGGCACGGTTGCTGTCCCGGTTTCTTTTGGGAGAGCTGCCGGCCTACCCGCACTATTTGCCCAGGTGAGAACTCGCCATGGCCGACGAACGCCTCTTCATCGTGACCTACGACATCTCCGACCAAAAGCGCTGGCGGCGCGTGTTCAAAGCCATGCATGGGTATGGGGAATGGATTCAGCTTTCCGTTTTCCAGTGTCGTCTCTCGCAGCGGCGTCGCGCCGAACTCGAGACGCGATTGCGTGAGCTAGTGAAGAATGGGGAGGATCACGTTCTCCTGATTGATGTCGGATCGGCCGACAAGATCGAACTGGCCATGGAGAGCATCGGCAAAACGTTCTCGAAAATGGAACGCCGGGCTACCATTATATAGCAAGATCCGGCAAGATTACCCGTGATTCCGGCAAAGATGAGCGGCCCTGATTGAATGCGTTTCGTACCTGCCGGGTGCTTTCGAGCGGCGACGTGCTGCGCGGAACCCCGCATCCGCTCGAATCTCGATAGATTGTTGGAATCGTGGAGCTCTTTGACATGGTCGATACGGTGTCGTGTAGAAACTGGCCGGCTTCGCCCATCGTCCCGGGCTACCGGTCGAAAACGTGGCGAGATTGCCTTGCTATCCAAAGGCTTGTAGGGTGGGAGCATCCGAGGCGCGCGCGCCTCGGCCTCATTGAAG
>JASHOJ010000015.1 GCA_030041155.1 Candidatus Binataceae bacterium
CGAAAAAGAACCCGATGAATGTGACGTGGAGCGCAAAGCAGGTTAGAATCAACTCGTCCCGGAGGCTGGCATTGCCATCCTGAGAGCCCAAGCCCTTCCACAGCCGCGATGCGGCTCCAGCCGCGGCCCAGCAGAGAAAAAGAGTAACGGCAATCCAAATGCCGGTAGGGCCGAACACATACATAACCCATGAGTTGTAGCTAGGCTCCCAGAACCGCCGCCCGAGTCCCGCAAAAAAACCGTAATTCAAGGTCCGATATGCACTTGATCCAGTAATGGGCAATACTGTGTTGATTATGGCGCTCAGGCCATAAAAGCCGACGAGCAGGAGTGTGCAGATCGCCGCGGTGATCGCGATCGGAAAAGCAACTTCGCGTCCGAATCTGGCCTTTCTCGATCCCGACGGTGTTCGCAATACCCAAATCGTGATTAGAAGGGCTCCATATACGTAGCCCATGCTTGGCTTCGCAAACACCGCGATTGTGGCGAGAATTAACGCCATCCGCCGATTGCCACCGGCCTGTTGAGAGAGCGCGAGAGCAAGCAGAGCTGCTTCTAAAGCTTGCGCGAGGGCAGGATAGATCGCAGGTATGCTGAACTGGAGCGTAAGAAGGACGATGGCGATGGCCACGAGGTCGGCGTCGAAAGTACAAACCAATTGTGCGAATGCAAATATTATGATCAGTGCACAAAGGCGAGTTAGTACTTCATAGGCCGCTGGTGTCAGGCCAACAGCGTCGAACCACACCCTTCCTACTAGGATTGGAAGAAGGCCATAGTGATATCCAAAGTCCACCGTAGGCGAGTAGCCATGGGAAATAAGGTATTGAAGCGACAGGTTGGCTCCAGCGTCGCAAAATGGGAAAGCACTAAAGTCTAGTTCTCTCGGAAGATTCAAGATAATAATTCCGATCAGCATAACCGTGATGACGGTGAAGACCGGCAGGAGATGGTTCGAAGAAGCAGGCCGCTTGCCCAGACTCATGTGGTCAGTCAACCCAGTACCACTGCGCAAAAAGCGTTGAGTACCAGAACAGGCCCACAGCCATGCAGAGGTGGAGCGCAAATAGCGAGCGCGGTCTATTTGCAAGCAGCGTCGCGCCGGCGAGATAAGCGGGAAATACGGTTAGTAGCTCGCGGCTCATGGTTAAGAATCCGCGACCGCTGCAAAGGCAGGTTGCGATCAGGAATGCGAATGAAGCGGCGGCGAATAGCAACTCAGGAGTACTCAGTCGAGAGCGCGCCGCAAATATGACTACGGCGAAACTTGCAAAGATCCACGGATCGAGTGCATAGGGCACCGGGATCATTCGAAACAACTCCGCAAAGTACTTGAATGAGTAGACGCCGGTCAGCAACGAGCAGTGCGCGCCGTGAGTCCATCCAGCCTGCGAAGTCATAAACGCAAGCGGCGCGTGAAACGTGAAGCCGAGATAAACCATGTAAGCGGCAAGTCCCGAGCCCGCGATCCCAAGGGTCGCCATCAGCCGCGCAAGCGAGCTGCGGGTCCATCTCTCTCGAGGCCACGCGCACCACGCGATAGGCAAAAGCATCACGACTCCGGTTGGACGCGCCGCGGTCAGAAGCCCGCACCAGATCGCGGCCTTTAGGTGCCGCCCGCGTTCGAGTTCCAGGAACGCCGCAAGCGTGAGCATCAGCGCGAGCGATTCGGCGTATCCGGCCGAAAGGAACAGCGAGGCGGGGAAGAAGCTCAGGATCGCGACAGCATAAAACGCGATCTTAGTTCCGTACTTGTCGCGAGCGTATTTGTAGAGTAGCAGGACCGAAGCGGCTGCACAGAGATTCGCGACGACTAACGCGGCGGTCGAATATGCGATGCCAAATGCGTTTGCGACGCACCATGAAACCAAAGGATACAGCGGAAAGAACGCGACATTTTGTTTAGCAAGTGTGTCCGGCAGATAGCGGTAACCGCCGCGCATTATTTCCAGGTACCAGCCGGAATCCCATCTAAGCAGGTAGTGAAAGATGCCGCTGCCATCGTTCCAATCGGTGGCATGGAGATTCAGCGGCAGTAAAGCAGACGAAAGGGATACCGCGATGAGGATGACTATTCGCGATGCGGCAAATATCGTGACCGCCAACGCGTATTTAGCCCAGGCGCCCTCGATAATTCTAGTGGCTGACCCGATCGACAGCGCGGTGGCCGCACCCGCCGCGTCGCTCGTCGCGCCATCTGTCGATCTGTCCACCGCTCCCCCTCCCCGGAGGCTCGTCGCGCCTGATTGAGCAAGCGGCGTGCCGCCAAAAGGAGCCCTAAATGGCTATTGTTGTTGCAGACTTGCAACTTGCGGCACGCAACGCGCCACGAGCGGCTGCTGCGCCGATGGAGGAACTAAAACCGACTACTTTCCCGCAAACGAGATAGCGGACGTGTCCGACCCGGCAAGCGCTGCGGCCGCCGAGCGAAGGCATCGCTCGGTCGTGGGCCAATCGATGCACGGGTCGGTGACCGAGACGCCATAGCGCAGACCCTTGCGCCCCGTGCCGGGCGACTGATTTCCAGCTTCGAGATTGCTTTCGAGCATCACGCCCATGATTGCGCGCGATCCGCCGCGAATCTGCGCGATCAATTCTTCGAGCACGGCGGGCTGGCGCCGATAATCCTTGTTGGTTTGCGCGTGCGAGCAATCGACGATAACGCGCGGCTCAAGTCCGTGCGCGGAGAGCATCGCGACGCACTGCTCGATACTGCCGCGGTCATAATTCGGAATTTTGCCGCCGCGCAGGACGACGTGAGTGTCCGGATTGCCGGTGGTGCGGACCACGGCTGCGCCGCCGGCCTGCGTGATGCCGAGAAACGAGTGCGGGCGGCGCGAGGACTCGACGCCATTTATCGCCGCCTGCAGATTGCCCTCGGTGGTGTTCTTGAACCCCACCGGCATCGAGAGCCCGCTCGCCATCTCGCGATGAGTTTGCGATTCGGCGGTGCGCGCGCCGATCGCCGACCAGGCGATCAAGTCGGCGATATACTGGGCGGTGATGGGCTCCAGCATCTCGGTTGCGGCCGGCAACCCCATCCGGTTGATTTCTAGCAGCAGCCGCCGCGCGATACGTAGTCCCGCGCCCATGTCACAGGAATCGTCCATGTGGGGATCGTTGATAAGCCCCTTCCATCCCACCGTGGTGCGCGGTTTTTCGAAGTACACGCGCATGATTACAAACAGTTGCGACGAAACCTCGGCCGCAAGCCGGGAGAGCCTGCGCGCGTATTCCAGCGCCGCGTCAGGATCGTGAATCGAGCACGGACCCAC
>JASHOJ010000149.1 GCA_030041155.1 Candidatus Binataceae bacterium
ACCGGCGATCGTACCGCACAGGACCAGCAGCAAAATCTCCGGCAGGAGATACAACACCTTGGCCTGCTGGCGCGGATCACGCAGCGCGGCGAAATGTGCCAGGAATGAGACTTCGGTTGGCTCGGCCATCGGTGCCTCCTATCGTGAGGCACCGTAAGAATCCTACTTTCGGTCGCGCCGGAATCCCCCTCCTTCACGATCGTGCCCCATTGGGTGGTGTAAGAGCGGCGTTAGACATCGCGCTCTCCGGCGGGGTCGGCCGGGTGGTCAGGCTGCCACGGCGGGCAGGCTGACGAGGGGATTATCGCTCAGGGGTGCGATGGTTTCCAGCGTCATGTAGCGGGCGCGCTGGACCGCCCACTCGTCGTTCTGTTCGAGCAAGATGGCGCCGATCAATCGGATGATGGCGGCTTCGTTGGGGAAGATACCGACGACGTCGGTGCGTCGCTTGATCTCGCCGTTGAGCCGTTCGATTGGGTTGGTGGAGTGCAGCTTCGCTCGGTGGGCGACAGGAAACTGCATGTAGGCCAGCACGTCGGTCTCTGCCTCGTCCATGAAGGCGGCGAGTTTCGGCAGCTTGGGGCGCAGCTGATCCGCGACCTTGCGCCACTGTGCCTTGGCCGTTTCAGCGTCCTCTTGGGCAAAGGCCGCGGCGATGAAGGCAGCGGCAACGCCGCGGCCCTGCCGCTTGGCATGCGCCAACAGGTTGCGCATCAGATGCACCCGGCAGCGCTGCCAGGTCGCACCCAACACTCTGGTGATGGCGCTCTTCAGTCCTTCATGGGCGTCGGAGATCACCAGCTTCACACCGCGCAAACCGCGGCGAGCGAGCTTGCGCAGAAACGCGACCCAGAACGTCTCCGCTTCGGAAGCGCCGATGTCCAGGCCGAGCACTTCACGCCGGCCATCCTGGTTGACGCCGATGGCGATGATCGCTGCCACCGAGACGATGCGCCCGGCTTGGCGGACCTTTACGTAGGTGGCATCGAGCCAGAGGTAGGGCCAATCCCCCTCGAGGGGCCGGCCCAGGAAAGTCTGTACTTGGTCATCGATCTCGCTACAGAGGCGGCTGACCTGGCTCTTCGAGATCCCACTCATCCCCATGGCCTGCACCAGAGCATCGACCGAGCGCGTCGAAATGCCCTGCACATACGCCTCCTGGATCACGCCGGTGAGGGCCTTCTCGGCCGCTCGACGCGGTTCCAGGAAGCCCGGAAAATAGCTGCCCTTGCGCAGCTTCGGGATGCGCAGCTCGACCGTGCCCGCACGGGTCTCCCAGTCACGCTCACGGTAGCCGTTGCGCTGCGTCAGACGGTCCGGACAGCGGGCGCCATGCGGCGCTCCCGTCCGGCTCCCAATGTCCAGCTCCATCCATCGCTGCCCGGCAAAACCTAGCATCTCACGCAGAAAATCTGGGTCGCCGGTCTTCTCCAGGAGATCGCCCAGGCTCATGTTCTCGTCGGTCATCGTCGGGTCCTTTGGTTCGGGTTGCACTGCCCAAACAGACCCTACCGAAGATCCACGATGACCACCGCTGTGGATAACTCGCCCGCCCGCGCCCGACTCTCGCAGTCGCTCCGGCAGGCCAGTTACCCACAGCTCCTACACCACGCCCCGGGACACGACCTCCTTCACTCGATTGCCCTGGCCGACAGCCCAATATCGACTGCATACTTTCGATCGCATCTGCCGTGAGCATAGCCTCACCTACAAGCTCACCAAGCTCTATCACCCCTGGACCAACGGCCAGGCCGAGCGCATGAACCGCACCGTCAGGGACGCTACCGTCCGGGCATTCCATTACGAGATCGACAGCCTGAAGGCCCATCTCGACGCCTTCATCACTGCCTGCAACTTCGCCAAGCACCTAAAATCGCACCACTGGCGGACGCCCTTCCAAGCAATCTACGATGCCTGGACGAAAGACCCCAAACCCTTCATCATCAACCCGCACCACCTCATCCCGGGACCGCACACCTAGCAGCTTTGGTTGCCGTGAAGGAGCAACGCGAACGTGGATCTTGCCGCGTGGTCGCCGGATACACCGCGCCGCCTGAGCGTAGCGAAGGTTCTGGCGCTCACGGCCTGCGGAATCGGCGTCATCCTGATTTCCTCGGCCTTGCTCGGCGTCTACGACGCGCAAATCCTCTCGCAGGCATTCTTCTTCGCCGTCGTCGCGATCGCAGTCGACCTGCAGTGGGGCTACACCGGGATCCTCTCGTGGGGCCAGTCGGCGTTTTTCGGGATCGGCGTCTACGGCGTCGCCATCGCCTCCGCGCACTATGGCGGAGGCGCTCCGATTGCGATACTGGGAGCGACCATCGCCGCGGCGCTCGCGGCTTTCGTCGCAGGCGGGGCCGGATGGCTGTCGTTCTGGGACGGAGCGCCGCCATTTTTTGTCGCAATCGTAACATTTGCCATACCGGTTGTCTTCACGCAGGTCATCCTGAGCGGAGGCACCTACACTGGCGCGAGTAGCGGCCTCCCGTTCCCCACCCCTAACCTCGCGCCCTGGCAATGGTACCGGATATCAGGCTGCCTCCTGGTTCTGGTCGCCATCGCAGCCTACGTTTTTACAAAGAGCGATGCAGGCCGGATCCTGGTCGCGATTCGCGAGAACGAGGATCGCTGCCGCTACCTTGGCATAAGGACTGCGCGCTGGAAAATCGGGCTTATGGCGGCATGCGCCGTCCTTTCGGCCGTCGCAGGCACGCTCTACGCGGAGTACGCGACCGTCGCGGCAACCTCGTACGGCGATTTCGTCTTCGGTACCGAGCTCGTCATCTGGACCGCTCTCGGCGGCCGGGGAACGCTCATCGGGCCCATTCTCGGCACCATCTTCATCAACTACATCTCGGCGGTTCTCGGGGGCAGTCTCCCGTTCCTCTGGCTCTTGATCATCGGGCTCATATTCGTCTTCGTCGTCATCTATCTGCCGAGCGGCTTCTATCCCTTTCTGCAGCAGTGGGCTTCCCGCCGGCTACCCATTCCCGGCCGGCCGTTCCGCGGACTGCTCTCCTCCCCGCAACCGGAGGCATCCGGCCGGCCCGCAGGCACGGACACGCGGAGCCTTTCCCCATCTCTCCCCGCAGCCCGCGGGTCAATGCCACGAGCACTCGCCGAAAGAGCGGTCGTACTCCACATCCGTGAGGTGCAAAAGAGCTACGGAAGCCTCCACGTCTTGCGCAATATCAGCTTCGATATCCATCGCGGCGAGGTCGTCGGGATCGTCGGCCCGAACGGCGCCGGAAAGACGACGCTCGTGCGCTGCATTAGCGACGGAAGAGAGTACTCCGCGGGCGACATCGCGGTCTCCGGCCGCAGCACGCGGTCGCTCTCCGCACAGGAATGCGTCTCGCTCGGTGTCGGCCGGAAGTTCCAGACCCCAAGCGTGTTCGACGCGCTCTCGGTCGCCGATTGCCTTCACATCGCCCGCTCCTTTCGGAAGCCTCCCTCCCTCTGGAGGAGCGGGTCGCATCTCGCGTTGCCTCTGCCGGCACTTCGGATCGCTGAGCTCACGGGCCTGTTCTCGCAGCTCCACGTGCCGGCCTCGCATCTCGCCCATGGCACGAAACAGGCCCTCGAGCTTGCGATGGTGCTCGCGCTCGAGCCTACGATCCTCCTTCTCGATGAACCGACGGCGGGCCTCACCAGGGCCGAGCGCACCGCGGTCGGCTCGCTGCTCGCGGTTCTGGCAAAGGAGCACAATATCTCGGTACTGCTGATCGAGCATGATGTCGATTTCGTGCGCACGGTTTGCGACCGCCTGGTCGTTCTCCACATGGGCGAAATCCTCTTGGACGGCACAGTCTCCGACGTCGTCGAATCCGAGGTCGTTCGCTCCGTCTACCTCGGTGAGGCCGTGGGCGGGACATGAGCACATCACAAAAATCCGCCCCCGCGAAGGCGGAGACGGCATCCGATATCGCACTTTGCCTGCGAGGGCTCAGGAGCGGCTACGGCGGCATCGACGTGATCCGCGAAGCCAATCTCGAGGTGCGCAAAGGCGGGATCTACGCAATCCTCGGGAAAAATGGGATGGGCAAGACCACCCTGCTCAAAACGATCATGGGATTGCTGCCCATTCGCGATGGCTCTGCTCATATTCTCGGCGCCGATATAACCGGGTGGCCCACGTATCGCATCGTCCGGTGCGGAGTCAGCTACGTTCCGCAGGAGCAGGCAATATTTCAGGACCTCAACGTCGGGGAAAATCTGCGCATCGCGCTCGGCGGGCGTGCCTCGTTCAAGGAACGTTTCGCTGGGATCGCGGGTTTGTTTCCGGTTCTCGGACAGCGTCTGCACCAGGTCGCCGGAACGCTTTCCGGCGGCGAACAGAAGATGCTGCTCTTGGCGCGCGCGCTCCTCACGAACCCCAAGCTCATCCTCATCGACGAGATCAGCGAAGGCCTGCAGCCGGCAATCGTCGGCCACGCCCAGGCGGCGCTCTCGAACGCGTGCCGCGAGCGCGGCACGACCATAGTGCTCGTTGAGCAGAATGTGCGGTTCGCATTCGCTCTCGCGGACCGCTACGCGATACTCAACCTCGGAGAGATCATCGCCGAGGGTGAGACCGGTTCCGACGAGGCGATCGAAAGCGTCTCGCGTCACCTGACGCTTTAGAGTATGCATTCGCCGCGGAGGAAGCATGGTGCGGGTCAGGGCTAACATCCCAGGATGCCCCGCCCCGGCACCACATACCAGGAGCATGAGAAGGAGGATAATCGATGCCAAAACTCACTCACACGAGGCGCCAGTTCATCGCCGGAGCTGCGATCGCCGCGGGCGGAGCCGCGGGCGGGTTTCCCGCCGTGAGCCGCGCCGCCGAACCGGTTAAGATCGCGTGCATCTGCGGTCTGAGTGGCGTCAACAGCCCCGTGGCGCCGGCGGTCGTGCAGTCGGGACAGCTCGCGGTCGCGGAGTTGAACGAAAAGGGCGGCATCCTCGGGCGCAAGGTCGAGTTACTGCCGATCGACGACAACAGCGACGCGAGCGGCGCGGTCAAGGCATTCAACAGCGCCATCTACGATAAGAAGGTTAACATCATCATCGCCTACGAGACGAGTGCCGCGCGCAATGCCGGTGAGCCGATCGCCGCGCGTGCCAATATGCCCTACATCTACACATCCCCCTACGAAGGAGGTGCGTGCGGAGCCAACCTCTTCATCGACGGCTGGGTTCCTCCCCAGGTGGAAATTCCATTGCTGAAGTACATGGTCGATGAGAAGAACCTGAAGTCCTGGTACGCCATCGGCAGCGATTACGCTTTCGGACGCGGAATCATCGACTTCGCGGTGAAGGAGATCAAATCCCTGGGCGGAACCGTTGTCGGCGAAGATTTCAATCCGCTGAGCTCGAGCGACTGGGAACCGATCTTCACCAAGGTGAGGGGAGAAAAACCGGAAGCGATCATCTACTGCACCTCCAACGGTTCTCCGAACGCCACGTTCCTCAAGCAGTACAAATCGACCGGCCTTGATCTGCCCGTAGGGAGCTTCAGCATCGATGAGCTTACCGCGCTCAAGATCGGGGAATCCGCGGAGGGCGTCCTCTACACTGCGGACTATTTCACTTCTCTCGACAACCCGCAAAACGAGGCCTACCTCGCCGCGATGAACAAGATGTTCGGCTCGAAGCTGCTCACGCCGAGCAACCTCTCCGTCCCCGAGTATGACGCCATCCACATCTATGCGTTGGCCGCCGAAAAGGTGAAGAGCGTGGAGGCCGCGGCGATCATCAAGACGCTGCCGACAGTCTCCTTCAAGGGCCCCCGCGGCGTCATCCAGATGGACAAGGAGCATCACGCCGCACTTCCGATCTATCTCGCGCAGATCCAAAAGGATGGCAGCTCGAAGGTGATCAAGAGTTTCGGGCTGATCGATCCCGGCAACCAGTGCCCGAAGTTCAGTTAGCCTGGTACGACCGGAAAAGGAGGAGGCCGCTCGCAACATGCTCACACACGCCCTCGACATCGTTACGTCGGCGGGAATTCTTTACGTTGTTGCGTTGGGCCTCCTCATCATCTTCGGCGTCCTGAAGATCATTAACCTCGCGCACAGCGCATTCCTGGCGATCGGTGGCTATGTCGCGGTCGTAGCGACGGAGTTCCACGTCAGCCTGTGGTACGCGATTCCCATCGCCCTCATCATCGGCATCGTCATCGGGGCGATCCTCGAAGCAACTGTTTTGAGACCTCTCTACGCGCGCCCTCTCGACACTATCCTCGCAACCTGGGGCATTAGTATCGTCGTCGTCCAGCTCATCACGCTGATCTTCGGCAGGGAGACGCAATTCGCCGCAAGCCCGATCACGGGCGCGATCAGCATCGGCGACATCACCTATTCGGAATACCGAATAATCCTACTCGGACTGGCCCTCGTTCTCGGCGCAATCATGGTCTTCCTGTTTCAGGCGACCGAATTGGGCCTTTCCGCTCGCGCCGTGATCATGAACGAGGGACTGGCGCAGGCGATGGGGATCAACACCCGGTTCGTCCGCTTCTTCACGTTTTGCGCAGGCGCCGCACTCGCAACGATGGCCGGCGCTCTCATCACGCCCTTGGTGAGCATCGAGCCGAACATGGGGCTCCCCTGGCTCATCAATGCGTTTATGCTCGTCCTGGTGGCGGGGAGCTCCGTGATCTCCCTCGGATGGGCGACACTCGGCCTTGGCGGGGCGCAAGTGCTCGTGAGCACCTTCATCAATCCGATTATCGGGGGACTCACCATCATCGTATTGTCGGTCCTGGTACTGAGAGCGAGGAAGACACTATGAACCCGGACGAGCTTGCTGGTATCGCGCGTTACGCTGGCCTCGACATCAGCCAGGAAGATGCAAAGGCCCTCGGGATCTTGCTGGAGGAATATTCCGCCGAGATTCGCAGCCTCAGGAACCTCACGTTGCCCGACGACCTCGCGCCGGTCGTGAGCTATGCCCTGGAACCCTGGAGCTAGACGTGGAAAAAGCGAGCGAATTGTCGGCCCCCTCTTCCATCGAAGAGGCATCCGCGACCCTTCGTGCGCGGCGCATCTCGGCGGCCGAGCTCACGCGCCATTTTCTCGAGCGCATCGATCGCCTGAACGCCAAAGTGGGCGCACTATCGTACGTCGACCACGAAGGCGCCTTGCAAGCAGCACGCTCACTCGATGCGGAACTCGCGCGGGGGATCAATCGCGGCCCGCTCCACGGCATACCCATAATTCTCAAGGACAACATCGAAACCCAGGGTCTTCCGACGACGAACGGATCACGCATCTTCGAGGGCCGCCGCTCGGAGCGCGATGCGACCGTATGGAAGCGATTGCGGGAGGCGGGTGCGGTTCTCCTGGGCAAGGCCAGCATGCACGAAGCCGCCTGGGGCGTCGACGTCCCGCCTGCCTGCAATCCTTGGGATCTCGCTCGTTCCCCGGGTGTCTCGAGCAGCGGGTCGGGGGCGGCGGTCGCCGCAGGCTTCTGCTACGCGGCGCTTGGAACAGACACGGGAGGGTCCATCCGCATACCTGCCGCCGCGTGCGGGATCGTAGGATTGAAAGCGACATACGGGCGCGTGAGCAAGTACGGCGTCTTCACGCACTCATGGTCCTTGGACAACATCGGCCCGCTCGCCAGGCGCGTCGGCGATGCGGCCGCGATCATCCAGGTGCTCGCCGGTTTCGACCAGCAGGATCCCGCGACGGCGAGGCACCCCGTGCCGGATTTCAGCGAAAGCTTGAAGCGCGGGCTCAAGCGCCTGCGCGTGGGCATCCCGCAGGAATATTTCTTCGATCGCATGGAACCGGATGTCGAATCGCTCGCACGCAAGGCAATCCACGACCTCGAAGCGCTGGGCGTGGAGCTCATCCCGGCGAGCATTCCGCACATCAGCTACGGACTCGCCGCGATCCTAGTGTTTTGTTGCTGACAGACGATTCACAAATCGGTGCGAACCTGCGAGTCTGCGCCGATGAGGAAGATCGAGCGGATTGCGCCCAGCGCAACTGATCATGAACGATTGCAACGGCTGGTCCGGGACCGAAACACGCCGCAGAAAGTGGTTTGGCGGGCGCGGATTGTGTTGCTGGCCGGCGCCGG
>JASHOJ010000150.1 GCA_030041155.1 Candidatus Binataceae bacterium
CCCATCGAGGAAAGGAAGGGACGATAGACCTCGATTTCGGGCGCGCGGGTAGGCAGCAGACGAGACAGGTAGAACTGATAAGGGCCGGCACCGCTCGGGGGATAACGAAAGCCCGCGTTGGCGGGATAAACCAGGCCGGTCATTTCACGATGCGGTGGAATGACGCAGACTTCGCATCCGCGCGCGATAAGTTCGCGCGCCAGCGCATGCCATTGCCGCCGCGCTGCTACCGGATCGACCGATTTTCTGATTCCGAGCGCATTGCGAGTGTGCGGATTAGCGCCGCCGCGCACGGAGAAATAGGCGGGGTCGCCCATGAGGATTGTTCGCGGCACCGTTTCGCGTCCGACCGATTATTCTCCGAGACTGCCGGAAGATGCGCGAAATTCGCGCATCAGTCCTAGCGCCGCCGCGACCATCGACTCGCCGGTTCCCTTGGCGACGCGCGCAGTTTCGACTTCGTACCCGCCGAGCGGATATGCCTCGCGGGTTGGGATGTATCCGATCAGATCGTTGCAGTAGCAGGCGACCAGGGTGCGGGCGAAGTAGGGATTCGCGCGCAGCGCGAGACCGAATTCCACGAACGCTTCACCTGGCAGCCCGACGATCGCGATTTCTCCGAGCGACGCCACCGTCATCCCGGTCGCCATCTCACCGCGCGCGAGGTCGACGCGCTTATCGCGCCGATTCGCCTCCACGAGCGCTTCTAGAGCCATCAGCGCCGCCTCGGACTGCTGATGATGATCGCGCAGGCGCTTTAGCTGATAGCCCTCGCCGCCGCGATGGTTCTCAAGCGACGCCTGGGTCTGCGACAGGCACTCGCGCGCAATTGCGAGCGCGTCATCGAGCGGTTTCAGTCGCGCCTTGAGCTCGACCCGCCGCACCTGGAAGTTCGAGGGCGCCTCGAAAGGCGCGGCGTTGAGCGCGTTCAAGAGATCGCGTCCCAGAGTTGCGCCGTGGGCACGCGCGACCTCAAAGCTGCCGCGGCTGCGCGGGTCAATGTTGCCGGTCGTCCCCTGCATAAATACCGCGACCGGAGGCTTTGGCGCGTCCGGCACGGACTCAGACGCAAGGCGTTCGATCTCACCGATCGCGAAACCCATCCAATCGCGCGAGTAGAGCAGATTGTCCTCGCACAGCACCACGCCATGACATGGGTAATTGATCAGGAACGCGATCGCGCTCCCGTCGGCGCGATAGAATCCGAGCGCCTGCGCCTCGCTTTCGGCCACGCCAGAGTAATTCGCCGCCAGTTGAATTGAGCCGTCGGCGCGCCGCAATCGGCGATTGGTTCCGAGAACGAAGCGAGCGCTCGCAGCCTTGAGCGACGCGGGTTCGAGCGCATCGTCGGCGGCAAGAATTGCGCTCGCGATCTTTTCAGGCAGCGCGCGCTCCCATTGCGGGTCGCGGCTGTCGGCGACGGTCGCGCCGCTTTGAGGCGTGGCGAAGATGTTGAAGAACGGCGCCGAATGGGTGTGCGTTGCGCCGATTAGAATCGCGTCAGCGGAGATCTTGCTCTGCCGCGCAACCCTGGCGCGAATATCGTCCGCGATACGCTTGCCGATAGCCAGCAAGTCCACGCCGCAGAGCGCTATCCGCGTCGATCCGTCATCGCAAACGATCGCCTGTGCCGCGAGCGGATCGTTAACGCCGCGGGCGCGGCCAACGCGCGAGCCGTAGCCCATCATTTCGAGGCCGAGTGGGGGCTCGAGCAACACCCGCGCCGCGCCCGCTCTTAGCGTGTTCATGACGCCCGGCTCGCGCGTTCCAGATTTGCGCTGCTAAGATCGGTCGCGTTTTCCGCAATCTTGCGCATCGCGGCAATAACGTCGTCGATATCGCTATCGTCGCCAAGCAGAACCTCGTGCGGTATCGCGATCATCTCGCGCTCAAACATCCGTTCGGCATTGGGACAATCCGGCGTTTTGAATGCGCGATCGCCGCTCAACTCGCGCGCGGTGCGATAAGCCGCAGACTCGGCCGGCAGCAGCGCCGAACGATAAACCGGATCGTTGCCGACGCCGCACGGGATTCCTTCGGCGCGCAGCGCGCGCACGAATCGATTGCGCGAGACTTTCAGCACGGGTTCATCGGCGAGCACGATAAAGGCATAGATCACCTCGCGCGTGAGGCGAGGATCGCGCGCGATGGCGCGCAGTCCGGGTATCCGCGCGAGAGCGCCGCGCAGACGCTCGGCGTTACGGCTCTTGCGCTCCATCTGCTCGGGCATCCGCTCCATCTGGGCGAGCAGGACGCCGCATTGCCATTCGGTCATCCGGTAGTTCGCGCCAAGCAGCGGAGTTTCGAAGCTGTCGGTCGGACGGCGGCGTCCGCAATTGATTAGCGATTGGCAGCGCTGTTCCAGGTCGGGGTTATCGGTCGTGATCATCCCGCCTTCGCCCGCGGTCATCGGCTTGGAACTCTGAAAGCTGAAGCATCCGAGCGCGCCGAAAGTGCCGACGCCGCGATCGCGCCATCTTGCGCCAGGCACATGCGCGCAATCCTCGACAATCGGCACGCCGCGATCGCGCGCGAGGGCGGAAAGCTGATCCATGTCGGCGACGCTGGCGCCGTAGTGGACCGGGATGATCGCCTTGGTGCGGCGAGTGATGAGACGCTCGACGGAGGTTGGGGAAATGCACGCGGTCGCCGGATCGACATCGGCGAAAATCGGACGCGCCATGCACGCGAGCGGGGCATAGGCGGTCGCGGCAAAGGTGATCGCGGGGACGATTACCTCGTCGCCAGGCCCGACTGCGAGCGCCTTGAGCGCGACTTCCAGAGCGGAGGTGCCGGAGGTGGTGGCGATAGCGAAGCGCGCACCCTGCATCACGGCGAAACGAGTTTCGAGTTCGGCCGCCTTGCGATTAGGAGAGGGAAAACCGCCCCAGTTGGCGGACGTGAGAACATCCTCCAGTTGAGCGCGCTCGCGATCATCGAAGACCGGCCAGCGCGTAAACGCGCGGCTTCGGACAGGATCACCACCTAAAATCGCGAGCCGCTGAGCCATCGCTACGATTTTATAGCTCGGGGATGCGCCGCGCGAAACCTGAAATGAGAGGCGCGCGGCGCTCAATGTGCCGCGGACGAAGGCGGGCGATGCGGCTGCGCGACAGCATCCGGCCCGCTTCGCCACAGCGGTTCGCGGATGGTCAGGCTACTTGCGCGCGACCTCGCTCAGCACATGAATCTCAGGCCGTCCATCCAACAGGCCGCCGATCTTCCCGCCGAAAGTCTTCATGTGATCGGTCTTGCCGTGCGCATCAAGCGCGGCCTGATCCTGATACATCTCGTAGTAGACGAAAGTGGAGGGATCGCGGACATCCTTGTGCAGGATGTAGGTAAGGGTGCCGGCTTCACCGCCGACCTTGGGAAGCATCTCGCGCGCGGCGGCCTCAAAGGCGGCCTCGTTGCCGGACTTTACCTTGAGCTTGGCAATTACGGTGATGGGCATCGTGTTCTCCTTGCTGGATCGTTTGCATCGCACCCGAAAGAATCGGGTTGGATATCTGCGTCATATCCGCGCCAGCCGCTATATTCAAGGCGCAAGGCGCGGACGATCCGCTTTCATCGGGCGGCGATGTTCGCTAACGAGGAACTGCGATCGCGGGGGCGGAGGAAAAGGCAACAATGCTTGATTTTGAAATCAGCGAAGAACAACGCGAACTGAAGGCTCTGGCGCGCAAGTTTGCCGAGCAGGAGATTATTCCGCGCGCGCAGCAATACGATCGGGAAGAGAAGTTCGCGCGCGATATCTGCGAGAAAGCATTCGCAGCGGGGCTGATGAATTTCGGCGTTCCGCGCGAATTCGGCGGGCCGGGTCTGGGCGTGCTCGACAGCGTCCTTATCACCGAGGAGCTGTGCTACGGATGCGCGGGCATTACCAATTCGATCTCCGCCAACGATCTCGCGACGCTGCCGCTGCTTATCGCCGGCAATGATGAGCAGAAGCGCGAGTTTTTAGGGCGGCTGGTAAATTCGCTTGCGTTCGGCGCGTTCGCGATAACCGAGCCGGGCGCGGGATCCGACGTAGCGTCGATGAGCACCAGCTATCGGCGCGACGGCGACGAGTTCATCTTAAACGGCACCAAGCACTTCATCTCAAACGGATCGGTCGCCGACTGGATCGTGACCTTTGCGACTTCCGACAAGCATCTGCGGCACAAGGGGATTTCGTGCTTCGTGTTCCCATCCGGCCTCAAGGGTATCGAGCGGCGCCGGATGCATGGAAAGCTGGGGCAGCGGGCGGCGGACACCGCGGAAATCGTGTACGAGGACCTGCGTATTCCGGCGAGCGCGATGGTCGGGCGAGAGGGCGAAGGGTTCAAGTACGCGATGGCGACGTTCGATCACAGCCGTCCCGAGATCGGGGCTATCGCAATTGGGATAGCGCAGCGTGCGCTCGACGAATCGCTCAAGTATTCGCGCCAGCGCAGCGCGTTCGGTCAGCCGATCGCCAATTTTCAGGCGGTGCAGTTCATGATGGCGGATATGGCGATCGAGCTCGAAGCGATGAGGCTGCTCACGTACAAAGCCGCGGCGCTGGTCGACCGCGGCGTCACGCCTAACGTCAATTCCAGCTATGCGAAAGCATTCAGCGCCGACGCGTGCATGCGCATCACCACCGATGCGGTGCAGATTTTCGGCGGCTACGGCTACATGAACGAATATCCGGTCGAAAAGCTGATGCGTGACGCGAAGCTGCTGCAAATCTACGAAGGGACGTCACAGATTCAACGAGTGGTGATCGCGCGGGATCTGTTGCGCGAGTGACAGTCCTGAGAGACTCGGCGCGTCTAGTCGTCGGGAACCGGGTGCGGCAGAGGTGGATCTTCGTTGGCGGGCTCGTGACCGGTAATGGCTCCGACGTAGTTGCCCTGATGATAGATTTCGACGGTGCCGGTGGTGGGATCGGGAAAGATATTCCATTGCTGCATCGGATCCTGCGCCTGAGCAGGAGAGGGTGCGGGCGTCGCCAGCGGAGCGATCGCCGCGACCGGCGCAGGACTGGCGGGCTGAGTGGCCGCACATCCGGCATAGACCATCGCAAACAGCAGAGCAAAAGCGATCGATATAATAGCTGACCGCACGGCGACAATGGCGGCGTATCGATGGAGATCGAGATTATCTTCGCGCGCGATCACGTCGTTGGCAAGGGTAGTTGGCGCGCGGCTATTTCCGGAACATCGCACCCGCGATTCGGCGCACCAACGCGCGGGGCGCGATCCGCGTGGACTCCGCCATCAGGGCGTTGATGGTTCCGTTGATTTTGATCGCGCGTCCTCGACCAGCCGAAGCGATCGCCTGTGCCACCACCGTCGCCGCAGCCATGTAGGCCGCGCTCGGCACGTGCGCGTCAGTGGTTTCCGCGACCGCCTGAAACTCGGTACGGGTCGGTCCTGGGCACAGCGCCATCACGGTGACTCCGGTTGCGCGAAGTTCCTCGGCCAGCGCCTCGGAGAAGCTGAGCACGAACGCTTTGGTCGCGCCATAGGTGGCCATGAATGGTACCGGCTGAAACGCGGCGGTCGATGCGACGTTGATCACGACACCGTTCTTTCGCTGAAGCATCGCAGGCAGGAAGATGCGGGTTATCGCGACCAGAGCGGTGACATTCAAGTCGATTTCCTCAAGTTCGCGATCGAGCGGGCGGGAAACGAAGGAGCCGCGGGTGCCGAATCCAGCGTTGTTCACCAGATAATCGATCGCCACGCCATCAGCGTTGAGCGTGGCCTGGATTTCGCCGGGTGCTTCGCGGCGTAATAGGTCCGTGGCGATTACCCGAACCTCGGGTGCGCCGAGCGATCGCGCGTGATCAGCGACCTGGGCAAGGCGTTCCTCGCGCCGCGCGACCAATACAAGATGATATTTTTTGCGAGCGAGCTGGCGGGCAAACTCCTCACCAATTCCGCTCGATGCGCCGGTGATCAGCGCGGTCGTCAAGCGCGCACCAGCCCCAACTCTGCGCGAATGTGGTCCATTGTCTGGCGCAATCCTTTGAGCAGCGGAACTCGCGGTTCCCATTTGAGGATTTTACGCGCCAGCGAGATATCGGGCTTGCGCCTGACCGGATCATCGGGACGCGCGGGCCGGATACTGATTTTCGAGGAGCTTCCGGAAAGCTCGATCGCCATCGCGGCCAATTCCGAGATTGTAAACTCATCGGGGTTCCCGATGTTGATCGGGCCGATATGCTGCTCCTGGTTCATCATCCTGACCAGGGCTTCCACGATGTCATCGACGTACGCGAAGGCGCGGGTTTGATTTCCGTCGCCGTAGATTTCCAGATCCTCGCCGCGAAGCGCGGCGACGCAGAAATTCGAGACCACTCTGCCATCGTTGATGGCCATTCGCGGTCCATAGGTGTTGAAGATCCGGACGATGCGGATGTCGACGTTGTTCTGGCGATGATAATCCATCATCAGCGTTTCGGCGACGCGCTTGCCCTCGTCATAGCAGGCCCGCACGCCGATTGGATTAACGTGCCCCCAATAGCCCTCGGTCTGTGGATGCTGTTCGGGATCGCCATAAACTTCGCTGGTGGAGGTCAAAAGGATACGGGCGCGAACCCGTTTGGCGAGCCCCAGCATATTGATCGTTCCCATCACGCTGGTCTTGATGGTCTTGACCGGATTGTACTGGTAGTGCACCGGCGAGGCGGGACACGCGAGGTGAAAAATCCGATCTACTTCGAGCAGAATCGGATTCACGGTATCGTGGCGAACCAGCTCGAAGTTGCGATTATCAAGCAAGGACGCGACGTTCGCACGTTTGCCGCTGAAGTAGTTGTCGAGGCAGATGACCTCATGCCCGTCGTTCAGCAGCCGTTCGCAAAGGTGAGAGCCGAGAAATCCCGCGCCGCCGGTTACCAAAGCACGCACGTCTGGTCTCCTCGCGACACCGTCTAGCGGCGGTTTTCGCGCGCAATGGATGTGACTGTTTCGATTACGTATTCGATATCGTCGTCGCTCATCGAGGCGTAGATGGGCAGCGAGAAGCAGCGGCTGAAAACATCCTCGGCGACCGGGAAATCTCCGGTGCGGTAGCCATAGGCGCGCTGATAATAGTGCATCGTATGCAGCGGGATACAATGAACCGACACGCCGACGCCGCGTTCGCGAAGCATCTCCACAAATTGATTACGTCCGATCCGCAGCAGGTCGGGCCGGATGCGCAGCACATAAAGATGCCAGGCGTGCTCGATTCCCGACTCGGAGTAGGGCGGCTGCAATGCCTCGATGCCGCGGAAGGCGGCATTGTACCTCTGCGCGATTTCGGTGCGCCGGGCCATGAACTCGCCGGCCCGCTTTAGCTGCGCGACTCCGATGGCGGCGTGAACGTCGGACAAGTTGTACTTGAAGCCGAGATCGTGAATCTCGTAATACCAGGAGCCGCTCTTGTCGTAACGTTTCCAGGCGTCCTTGTTCATTCCGTGGAGACTCGCGACCGCGATTTTCTCCGCCAGCGCGTCATCCGCAGTTGTGATCATCCCGCCTTCGGCGGTGGTGAAGTTCTTGGTCGCATAAAAGCTGAAGCAGGTTAGATCGCCGATAGTCCCGACTTTAGCCATCCCGCGCCCGTCCATGTGGCGCGAGGCGCCCGCGGCATGGGCCGCGTCTTCGACCATCTTGAGATCGTGTGCACGCGCGATCTTCATCAGGCGATCCATGTCGCACGGATGCCCCGCAAAATGCACGGGCATTAGAGCACGCACGCGACCGTCCGATGCTTCAAGCACTTCCTCAACGCGGGCGGGATTCAGATTAAACGTGCCCGGGTCGACGTCCGCAAAGACCGGGCGAACGCCAAGATAGCCCATCACCTCAGCCGTGGCGGTGAAGGTGAAAGGAGTGGTGATTACCTCATCGCCCGGCTTAAGGCCGAGCGCCCACAGCGACAGGTGAAGCGCGCCGGTGCAATGGGCCACCGCAAGGGCATTGCGCGCACCCACGTACTCGGCAAATTCCTTCTCGAAGCGTTTGGCCTTGGGACCGGTGGTAATCCATCCGGAGCGAAGCGTATTGAGTACCTCACGCTCCTCCTCCGGCCCTATTGAAGGACGATGAAACGCGACCTGTCGCATGTGATTCAATTAGCCAGTGTCGCGCCTGCCGCATGAAACTCAAAGCTGCGGCTTTAGTGTGGCGTGATCTGTACCCGCTCGCCGAAGTATAAAGGATAGCCGGAAACCGGAGCAAGGCTGGTTACGATGGGGCAGCGCGAAGGGTGCGTGGCGCCTCCATCGTCCGGTGCGCACAAGCAGCGGAGGCTTCGTGAGATGCGACTACGAGCCGCGAATCCCGAGTAAATCAGCCCGCACTGCCGTCCGGCGCTGGCCCCGGCATCACGTAGGTGGGAATGCCGGTTTTTGCTTCAACCGCCTTTTCGAGCTTCTGCATGTCGACCTGATCCTGAAGCCCGCGCCGTTGAACTTCGCTCTGCGCAAGTGCCCATAAGCCGGGATAGCGGCCATAAAGGTCATCGTGCACCTCGACGTAGAGAGCGTCGCCGCGCCATCCGAACTTAATCGGTTGATAGACGAATTCGCCCGGTGTGCCAACCTTGACCTTATTGAACAGCCGTTCGATGTCTTCGGGGTAGAGGCGGACACATCCGTGACTGACCTCCATCCCGACGCCCCAGGGAACATTTGTGCCGTGCAGAGCATATTCGGGCAACGTCAATTCCAAGCGGTAATGACCAAGCGGATTATCCGGATCGCCACCAGGAATCATGTGATCGGCTTCACCGTCGCGCTCAAGATGCTCCTCATAGATATCTTGGGGGACGACCCATGTTGGGTTCCTGGTTTTGCCGCGGACCGTGAAAGCTCCAATCGGGGTCTTCCAGTCAAAACGCCCAAGCCCGACGGGGAAGGTGTACACGACATCGGGATGAATTGATGACTTAGGCAGCTTGAACGCCGCTCGCTTGATGTTTTCACGTCCCAGTACTGGACCGAGGGGGGACGGATAGTAGTAATAGATGCGCATTTCGGGGATGTTCAAAATAATACCCACGCGCGGCGTGTCAGGCAGGATGTGCTCGTCGGGAAGAATGATGTTCTTGCCGACCGGCGGCGTCCACCAATCGATCTTACCGTTGGCGGAAGATATTTCCGGCGCCGTGACACCGAACCATCGTCCGACGTCGAGCAGGGTATCGCCCTTCTGAATCTGATAAGTGATGAGATTGCCGATGATGTTGTCGCGCCCGGTCGGCAATGGATAGGCATAAAGCGGACGTTTGGAGAACTCGTCGTCGCTCCATCCAAACGCAACCCGCGGCAAGCTCCACGCCGCCACCACCAGGCAGATTAGCACCGCGATCAATTTAGAAAGGTTCTTACCCCGAGACACTGAAGAAAAACCCCGCAAGTCCAGCCCATGTGTGGCCGACACCACGCCTCAGCCTCACAAATTGTATGGGATGAGCAGTCACTCGGCAATCGGCACCAGATTGGCAAATTTTAGCACCAGCAACTTAAGCCCAGCTTGATCGAAGTTAACCCACGCTTTGGTGCTGCTCCCTCGCCCCTCGACGCGGCGCACCACGCCACGCCCGAACGTCGGGTGCATAACCCGCGCGCCCACCGCCACGCCGTCGCCGTCCTCAGCGAGTTGGCTGTCGCTGTAATCGATATAGCGCTCCGACAGCGCGGGAGTATTGAGAACCGGCCGATTACGCTCGGGCGCGATTCGGCGTAGCAGAGCTCCGTCGATCTCGGCGAGAAAACGTGAAGGCCGGCTTGAGTTGCGCGTCCCGAACATTTCTCGAGAGAGGGTGTTTGTCAGATACAGGAGACGTCTCGCACGCGTCATTCCGACGTAGCAGAGCCGGCGCTCCTCCTCGATTTCGTCTTCGCTATCCGCTGATCGGCTGTGAGGAAAAAGCCCCTCTTCCATGCCGGCGATGAAAACTATTGGATATTCGAGGCCTTTCGACGTGTGCAGAGTCATCAGCGATGCCCGCCCCGCAGCTTCATCGATCTGATCGGTGTCGTTGACCAGCGCTATTCGCTCTAGAAACTCAGTCAGCCCCCCTCCGGTGTTTTCCGCGTCAAAGGCGCTGGCCGCGGCGAGCAGCTCGTCCAGATTCTGCTTGCGTTCGTTTGCGTCGGGAAGCGCATCGAGGCTCGCCGCGAGTCCGGATTGCGCCGCTACTTCGGCGACAATCTCGCGCACGGGCATCGTAGGCATGCGTCCGCCGAGATCGCGCATCCAGGTGTAGAGGGCGCTTGCCGCCTTGGCGGTCCTGAGCGCGACGTTGGAAATTGTTTCCAGCCGGCCCATCGCATCCAGCGGTGTTATCGCCTGTTTCGAAGCAAGTGCGGAGATTGCTTCCAGGGTCTTGCCGCCGATCCCGCGCGACGGCGCACCGACCATCCGCTCCAGACTGATGAAATCCGCAGGATTTGCCAGCACCCGGAGATACGACAGGAGGTCTTTGACTTCCCTTCGATCATAGAATCGAGTACCGCCGACGACGTAGTAGGGAATCCGTCTCCGCACCAGCGCCTCTTCAATCGCTCGGGATTGAGAGTTGGTGCGATAGAAGACCACGAAGTCGCGCGGACGCAACGCCTGGTCTCCGATCAGCAGGCCAATCTCGCCCGCGACGAAATCCGCCTCCTCGCGTTCTGTGAGGCCGGTGAAATAAACCACCGGATCGCCTATCTCATTCGCGGTCCAGAGTGTTTTGTCTTTGCGCTCGGTGTTGTTCTGGATAACGCTCGCCGCGGCGGCGATGATGGTTTTGGTGGAGCGATAATTCTGCTCCAGTTTGAACACCTTTGCGTCGGGATAGTCGCGCTCGAAATCGAGAATGTTGCGAATATCGGCTCCGCGCCATCGGTAAATCGATTGGTCCTCGTCGCCGACCACGCACAGATTGCGAGTGCTATCCGCTAGCATCCGCGCGAGCAGGTATTGGACACGGTTGGTGTCCTGGTATTCATCCACCAGGAGCATTCGCGCATAGCGCTGCCATCGCACGAGTATCTCCGGCTGGCTATCCAAAAGGATCCACGTATTCATCAGCAGATCCGAGAAGTCCATCGCGTTCATCGTGCGGAGCCGCTCCTGGTAGAGCGCATATAACTCGGCAATACGGGCGTCACGATCGCCTTCGGCCCTGTCAGCCATGACGGATGGGGTCAGAGCTTCGTTCTTGGCCTGTTCGATTCGCGCGCGCACGAGTTCGGCCGCGGGCATGTCTGGGGCAACCGCATCTTCGAGCACCTGACGTATGACCGCCAGCGAATCGGCCTCGTCGAGGATGGAAAAGTCGCGATTAAACTCGAGCGCTCGCCCGTCCTGCCTGAGTATTCTCGCGCATGCCGAGTGAAAGGTGCTTACCCATGGCACGCGTCTATGGTCGTCGATAAGGCCGCTCAAGCGCTCCCGCATCTCGGCCGCGGCCTTATTGGTGAACGTAACCGCAAGGATGTCCTCCGGCGCCGCCTTGCCAGAGTCCACCAGATGGGCAATACGATACGTCAGGACGCGGGTTTTTCCGGAACCAGCACCGGCTAAAATGAGTACGGGCCCCGGCTCCGCGAAGACCGCGGCGTGCTGTTCGGGATTCAGATCTTCTACTTTGAGACGCAGCATCGCTAAGGATCAAAAGAGAATTGGCGGAGTCCTTAACCATACCCGCTCGGCGGCTCGGCGCAAGATCGGCGGTTAAATTCTTGGCTTGACGATGGCGACGTACGAACCACACGATCGATATTTTCACAAGGCGCGTGAGCGCGGACTTCCGTCGCGGGCGGCATTCAAGATTGAGGAATTAATCGCGCGCAAGAATATCGCGCGGCGCGGATCGCGCATTGTGGACCTCGGATGCGCTCCCGGCGGCTGGCTCGCAATCCTGGCCAGTGTGGTTGGACCGAGCGGGCGCGTGGCCGGGGTCGATCTGCAACGATGCGCGAATCTTCCGGCGGGAGTTGTCACGATCGTTGGCGATATTCGGGAGCCGGCCGTCGCCGAGCAAGCCGCGGCTGCCGTTGGAGGTCGCGCCGATTTGGTTACGAGCGATCTATCGCCCAAGCTTTCGGGAATCGCGCCGCGTGATGAAGCGCGTTCTCGCGAGTTGTTGGAGGCCGCCCTTGAGTTCGCCCGCGCAGTTTTGCGGCCGGGCGGCGCGATGATCGTCAAGGTCTTCATGGGCGAGCGATTCAAAGAATCGGTGGAGTCCCTGGCTTCCAATTTCGACAGTGTGGAAGTAACGCGCACCGCTGCCACTCGACGCGGCTCGTCGGAGTTGTATCTCGTGATGAGGGGTTTCAAACCCAAAGAAGCGCGAGGCTGCCCCTCGTGACGCCACGCTATTCACAATTCGCGTGGCTTGAATGGCTGACTACGCGTAATCTGAGAATCGTGCGAGCGATTCTCACGCGTCACCTTGCGCTGCTCATTCTGGCGCTGACGGTTACTGCATGCGCCTGCGGGCGGCGGACCGGGGACGTAAGCCAGAGCGCATCATTGGGGAACGCGGGAGAAGTTCGGGTAACGGTTGCCACGGTGGGCTTTGACGAGGGCGCGCAGAGCCACTTTGTACTCCTTACTGACAATCGCGACCGGCGCGTGTTGCCGATCATGATCGGGCAAGACGAGGCGCAGGCGATAGCGCTCGAGATGCGTGGGATCAAACCGCAGCGGCCGCTCACCCACGACCTGCTGAACGAGATAATTTCGCGAACCGGTAATCACGTGGACCGGGTCGAGATTTCGAATCTGCATGACGAAATCTACTATGCGAAAATTTTTATGGATTCGGGAAAGTATGCGATCGATAGCCGCCCGAGTGACGCAATCGCGCTCGCTATTGACGCCGGCGCTCCAATCTACGTGGCCAGCAATCTGTTCGAAAGCGAAAGCGGGGAAAATGTAACCGCCAGCCGGTCGGGACCGAAAACCGCTCAGGGCCTTGGCATGACGGTCGAGGAAATAACACCGGCGCTGGCGATGGCTTTCGATGTGGCGCCGAATACGGGCGTGGTCGTCACCGACGACGAGAAAGCGGCGCAGAGCGCCGGCATAGTGCGCGGCGATATAGTCACCCGAATCGGTTCACAACCAATCAGGACACCCGCCGATTTCAGCGCTCAGGCTTCCAATCTCACGACCGGCAGCCCAATTGTTCTGACAATCAATCGATCGGGATCGAACCGGACCGTCACCTTGAGCCGCTGAGGCGGCGTGCCGAGGAGCTATGCGTGCCGGATCAGCACGCTGTGGACGAAGCGCGGATCGATCTCGCTCTCTGCGCCGAGAGTGGCGAATTCCTCTTCGAACAAGTTCATACACGAATTCACGAAATCCACGCTCCGTGCCTGGGTGGCCGCGTCAAGGCGCTCGGATATCAGGCCGCTGACCAGGTTATGGAAGGAATCGGCGAGCCTGCCCGATCCGTTCTGGTACGACATGGTCGCATCGCGCATCGCGGTGAGATCCGCGTAATCGATCGGATCGGGTGTGAATGGATTTCCGAGCGCGACTCGAGCAAACGCGGTCAGGAGAATCTGGCTCAACCGAACCTCGCGCGCGGCAACCGCGGCGCGGAAGCCTGCGGTCGCAATATCGATGTCAAACAGTGCGCGAAAAAGCGGGCGCGCGCTGTCGATCTGCTCCAGCAGGGCATAGCTGACGTGAAGGTCGCGCATGGTGCGAAAATCGCGCATTTCGACCGATCCGGTGCCGTCAAGTGCGGCAAAGAATCGCGGCTGGCGCTGCGCGAAACCCGCGATAGCCTCGCGAAACGGCGAATCCAGGTACGAGATCTCCTGCGTTCTTTCCGCGCCGAAGCCCAAGCCGGCAAGGGTTTTATCGGCTCGCTTGCGAAGATCGATTGTTAGGCTCACGCCAAGCCGAAACAGAAGCTTCAGATGAGTATCGCGAAGGTGTGAAACTGCCGCGCTCAACTCGCCGCCCGCAAGATTTTCAAGCCCCAAATTCAGGTAGTGATGGGTCATCTCGACCGCGTTGCGCACCGCTTCGAGATCGCCGAAATCAACCGCGCGCGCCATTAGCACCTGATTTGAAACCATCGCCATTTCCGCTCTTACCTGGCGCTGGCTATGAGCCGCAAACCCGGCGATCAGAGCGTGGTTGAACAGCGAATTGTCGGTTCCGTCGACCACCGGCGCCATCTCCGGGGGAATCACTTCGCCGTCATCCATCTGATCGGCGCGCGAGGGTTTTTCGTACTGCTCGCGGATGTTCAGAAAATCGCTCGGGCTGATGTATGCGAAAACATCCTGCGCTTCGAAATAGTCGGGGAATCCGCGATCGCTTAACCTTGCGCTGCGAAAACGATAAGCCTCTTCTTCAAGTTCCGCCTGTACGCCCCAGTAGATTTCCTCCATCACACCCGCGAAATAGTTGTAATCACGCTCGAACGCTTCCTCGATGAAGTCGGTGATGTGCTGTGTGATCGAGTCGTTGCGAATGAATTCGATAAGATAATGCTCGTCAAGCTGGACATAACGATTGGCGGGTGGATCCTCGGCGGCATTGGGATCGTCGAGCCGGTGCACTTTCACGTAACCGCGCAGCAGCAGCGCCACCATCTCCATGTCGAGTTGCATGAGCCCGTCGGCGAGACGCCGCTTTCCGGCCTCCGATAGCGCCTCAATCCATTCACGCATTCGTGCGAAGTTAGGCCGATCCTTGTTCCAGCAGTCGAGATCGAACAGAGATTGGACCTGTGAAGGGAGAGCTAGGCTCAGCAGGTCGCCCGCGTCGGCGGAGCCGATTTCCTTGAGCGTATAGTACAGCGTCTCCGGCGAGAAAGACTGGACCAACCGTTCGGCCTCGGGCGCGGCGAGAATCAGGTCGCGCTTGGTACGCGCGGGCAAACCATACAGGAACTCCAGTTTGGCCTGGAACGGCAGGTTCAGAAAATCTGTCTGAGCCTTATTCTGCATTAGATCCAAAAAGATCGCGCGCGGCGATCTCACGGAAAAAATACCCTTGATGAAGTAGGTCAAGCAATCGACCTCGCGCGCGCACGCGTCCTTTGGTCGTGCTATACTGGTGTGATTCTGAATTGGCGGTAAGCCCGCTATTAAGATTCGCCTCACATCAGATGCCTGACCGTAGCCGGAGACCAGTTGCGCTGACGATTGGCGGAAGCGATCCTGGGGGCGGAGCGGGAATTCAGGCCGATCTAAAGACGTTCGCGGCGCTCGGGGTATACGGATTCTCGGCCATCAGCGCTGTGATTGCGCAGAACAGCAATTCGGTTGACGAGATCCAGCCGATCGCGCCCGCGCTTGTATCCGCGCAGATCAGGACCGTCGTCGCTGAATGCAAGCCGAAAGCGGTGAAGATCGGAATGCTGGCGAACGCCGCGATCGTTCGCAGCGTCGCGCGCACGATCACGGATTGCCGTCTTGCCGCGCCGGTCGTCGATCCGGTGATGGTCGCGAGTGCCGGCGGGCGATTGCTCGACGATGCAGGCAGGCGGGCGCTGCGGGCGGTTCTCATCCCGCTTGCACGTATCGTCACACCGAATATTCCAGAAGCTGAATCTCTGACCGGAGTGCGAATTGATACTCCTGACGCGATCCGACGCGCAGCGCGCGAAATGATCGCGATAGGCGCGCGGGCGGTGGTTATCAAAGGCGGACATCTGTCCGAGCGCGGTTTCCCGCACGCCGGCGCAAACGATCTGTTTTACGACGGCCGCCGATTTGTGGAGCTTCGCGCTTCTCGGATCCCGGGCGGCGGCGCGCACGGCACCGGATGCGCTTTTTCCGCCGCGATCGCGGCTTTTCTAGCGCGCGGAAGCGATCTCGAAGAGGCGGTTCGATCCGCGAAGCGCTATTTGTCCGCCGCGCTGGAGATGAGATTCCGGTTTGGCGCCGGACGCGCGGTGCTCGACCATTTTGCGCAGTGGAAGCGGTCGCGCTAGCCGCTAAGTTGTGCACGCGGGATCCGGACCAGGTAATCGCGCGCAAGCGCCGCGCCGAAGAGGACCAGCAAGCCGGCGGCGAGATCGAGAACCGACAGTTCGCCTGAAAGCAGAACCAACACGATTGGCGTGACGATTCCCGCGCCGACATAGGTGACAAGAACCGCTGACTGCCGGTAATCAGACGCAACTCCGACGCTACGCCGGCGCGGTTCGGCGAACGCCTCGAATGCGATGAGAATCGCGGTGGCTAGCAGCAGCCACAATACCACGGCTCGCAGAATCGGTGCCGCGGGCGCAGCGTTCATAGCGTATGCGAGCAGCAACATCAGCGCTGCACCCATCGAAATGGCGGAGACGCTGAACGTCGCGCCGAGCCATCGCATGGTGCTCCACGTCGGTTCAGCAGTAACGCTGAAGAGGACACCCTTGTATCCGCTAACGAGGAGTGCGGGGCCTATTCCGATCGCACCGAGCACGATAAACGCGGTCTCGCTTGGTGCGAAGATCGCGACAATCAGAGCCGCGAATGCAATCACGGTAAACAGACTTATCGCCCACACGCCGACCGACATCGGCGAGCGCGGCTTGACCACTCTCATCATGTGATGGAAGCGAAGCGGGTCCCCGAGGTCGAGCACCAGGCAAACCAGGTCGGCCATCATGATCGGAAAGGGAACAAGCAGTGTGACACGGACCAGCGGGGTAAAAAGCCCAGCTCGAGTGAACATGCAGAGCGCGGCGACGATAAACGTGCCCGCACCAAGCGACGAAAAAAAAAGGTCCGCCGTAACCAGCTCATGCCACGGCGGTGCTTTAGTGATCTGGCGGGGCAGTATCTGCGACGCGTCGTCAGACTGCATGGGTTAGCAGCACGGCTAGAACGATTGCGACGCTTATGATCGCTCCGACGGCGGTTCGGAGCCAATCGGCCGCGAGAGATAGCTGCGGACGCGCAGGGTTTCCGGGCAGTCCGTAGCGCGAGGGATCGTCCAGTAGCAGAAAGAAAGCGCCGAGCGTCGAGTAAGACGCACTCGGCGCGTCCCCATAGAGGTACGCATCTGTGACACCACGCGCCATGAGCTCCTCGACTCGCTTGCGCGCCCGCTCGCGCAGTTCTTCGATCGAGCCGAACTGGATTGATCCGGTGGGGCATGCCTTCGCGCAGGCGGGAATCATGTCGTCGCGCTGGCGATCGAAGCAGAGCGTGCACTTGTGCGCGTGCCCATCGATTTCGCTTCGGGTGATCACGCCAAATGGGCACGCCGCCACGCAATAACCACATCCGTTGCAGATGTCGTTCTGGAGATAGACGTTGGCGAATTCGTTCACGATAAGCGCGCCGGTGGGACAGGCGATCTCACAGGGCGCGGTGCTACAGTGCTTGCAGACATCGCTCATCATCAGCCATCGGCCAGACTGTGCCTGCGCGAGCAGCGCCTGGATATCGAGCGAACCGGACGGCGTTATTGATGGCTCGGGTGGTTGTGCATCGCTTGAGGGAAACTGCTCCGCGAATGTGACGTGGCGCCAGGTGGTGGCGGATAGTGTCCCGGTGTTGTCGTAACTATCTCCGGTGAAGGTAAAGCCGTCAGACGGTAATTGATTCCACTGCTTGCAGGCGACCTCACAGGCCTTGCATCCAATGCATAGCGTCGTGTCGGTGAAAAATCCGGTCGCGGTTCGAGGAGCTGGCGGCGCGGGGCGTCTGAATGGATATAGCAGGTCGCTCAGGATACCCATTTGCAGCTTTCTATTTCTTGCGCTGAAGTCCCGCTCTATCTAGGCGGCCCTCCGGCTGCGCGAATCCGGGCGTCTCGGGTACTGGGCCGCTGTCGGGACGCTGCGCCACGGGGATTGCGCGCGCAGGCTTGCTCCGTAATCTGCCCGTACGCACATTACAGGTGAAAGTCTTTGCCTCATGCATGCTGACGTTCAATCCCATCAGCATTGGAGTCAGATCGTTCGCTATCGAGCCCACTGTTTCGCCTGCATAACCCCAATGAATAGGTAATCCGATTTGATGCACAACGCGTCCATGAACCATTAATGGCCGAATACGCCGCGTCACCATCGCGCGCGCTTCGATCTCCGCACGCTTGGTCGTAACGATCATCCATCCGCGATGCTCGATGCCGCGCTCGGCGGCCAGTTCGGGTCCGAGTTCAACGAACATCTCCGGTTGCAGCTCGTTTAGCCAGCTATTGAACCTGCTCATTGGACCGCTGAGATAATGCTCAGTCAGGCGATAGGTGGTGGCGACCACCGGAAACTCGGGGTCGGTCTCTTCAGCGAGTTGGTTGATATCCGCCTCGCTCACGCGGAGCGTCGGATTGGTCTGGGTCTGATGAAGAGAGTTGCTCACAACCGATTCGCGCGGTTCATAGTGCGTCGGCAGCGGCCCATCTTTGATGCCGTAGGGCGCAAACAGATGACCGGCGCCATCGGCATGCATGATGAAAGGTTTATTGCCGGCGATCGCGTCCATGCCTGTTGCGCCGGCTGCCGGTACGTACGAGGGCGGCTTGTCAGCCTCGAAATCGGGAACGTCGTTGCCGGTCCATTTCTTTGCGGTAGCGTCCCACCATATAAGTTTCTTTCGTTCCGACCACGGACGGCCATCCGGATCGGCCGAGGCGCGGTTGTACATGACCCGACGATTCGCGGGCCAAGAATAGCCCCAATTCGGATAAGTCGTGGAGCCTACGATTGTGGAGTCACGCGATCGCGCGCGGTTATTGTCTTCATCCGGGAATACGCCGGAATAGGTCCAGGCGCCGCAAGCCGTTGAGCCATCATCCGCGCATTCAGTAAAGGATTTCAGCAGCGTACCGTCTGAAATGCGGCGGCCATTGATCTCCTTCAAAACCTTGGCACTGTCCGGTTCGTCGCTAATCCGGGTGATACGACCGTCAGGCAGCATCTCCGGCCGATCAAAACCGTATTCCCAGGTGAGAAACTTTATTGGATCATCGCGCGTGAGCGTTGAGTCGCGATACAGCTCTTTGAGCCTCAGACCGAGATGATAAATGAACCACAAGTCGGAGCGGCAATCGCCCGGCGGATCGATCGCTTTCTCGTGCCATTGGATCAGACGGTCGGTGTTGGTGAAGGTGCCGCTCTTCTCTGGAATTGATGCCGCGGGAAGGAAGAAAACCTCGGTCTTTATCTGCTTCGGATCGTCGACCGCCGGGTCCGCGTACCAGAAACTGGCGCTTTCATGCTCGAACCAGTCGCGGACCACCAGCCAATCGAGATTAGCCAATGCCCTGCGGTTTAATGCCGCGTTGGGAGCGCCGGCGGCGGGATTTTGTCCGATGAGGAACAATCCTCGAACTTCCCCCTCGTACATTCTGTGGAAAGTCACAAGCTGCGAGTGGTCGCCGTCGTTTTTGGGTATCCACTGGTACCCAAACTCGTTCTCCGGGCGCGCCGCGTCGCCATACCATGCCTTCAGGAGGCTCACGATAAACGCGGGCAGATTCGACCAGTAACCAGCTACGGCTTCATCCTGCCATGAACCTGACGAATCGGCATTGTGCGATGTAGCGAATCCGCGGCCATTTTCGATGTAATCGCGGAGAGTAGCATGTTCGGGAGCGACATTTGGATGCGGCAGATAGCTGGGCAGCAGATCGTAAAGAGTGGGCAAGTCGGTAGAACCTTGGATGCTGCAATGGCCGCGCATCGCCATTATGCCGCCGCCTGGCCGCCCGATATTACCCAGCAGCAATTGGATGATTCCGGCCGCGCGAATCATCTGCACGCCTGTTGAGTGTTGAGTCCATCCGACCGCATAGACGATAGCGCTGGTGTGTTCGCGCCCCGAGTTTCGCGCCAGAAGCTCAGCCACGCGAACGATGTCGCTGGCGGTGCATCCGCAGATCTCGGCGGCGGCTTCCGGCGTGTAGCGCGCGAAATGGCGCTTCAGGATCTGAAACACGCACCGCGGATGCGACAGGGTGGCGTCGGTTTCAGCTTGTCCCGGGTCTTCGGTAGAGGCGCTGTATCCCCATGAGCCCGGCTCGCTCGCATATCGCCCGCTTTTGACGTCGAAGCCGCTGAAGAGTCCCTCCTGCTCCTCGGCGTCAATGTACGACTCGTTGATGATCGTCGAAGCATTCGTGTAATCCAGAACATATTCGTGAAAATACAGCTCGTGCTCCAGAATGTAGTGGATTACCGCACCAAGGAAAGCGAGGTCTGAGCCGGCGCGGATAGCGGTGAATACGTCGGCCATTGCCGAGGTGCGCGTGAATCGGGGATCGACATGGATCAGCTTGGCGCCTCGCTCGCGCGCCTTTAGCACCCATCTAAAGCCCACCGGATGCGCCTCGGCCATGTTCGAACCCATGATCAGAATGCAGTCGCTGTTGGAAAGATCGCGCTGAAACGTGGTCGCCGCCCCGCGGCCAAAAGAGGCGCCCAGACCGGGCACCGATGCGCTATGTCATATGCGCGCCTGATTTTCGATCGGTAAAATGCCAAGCCCGCCGGCAAAGAGTTTTTTGATCAGATAGTTTTCTTCGTTGTCCAATGTTGCGCCGCCAAGATGCGCCAGCGTCTTCAGGTGGTTGACGGTCATGCCGTTCGCGTCCCGCTCAACCAGATCGCGGTCTCGCGCTTCCTTGGTCAATTGCGCGATTCGTTCCATCGCCCAATCCAGCGGACGTTCTTCCCAGTGATCACTGTACGGAGCGCGATACTTTACCCTGGTTACGCGATGCGGGTTCGAGACTAGTTGAAAAGTGTTCGCCCCCTTCGGGCACAGCGTGCCCTCATTAATCGGCGATTCGGGGTCGCCCTCGATGTCGATTATCTGCCCATCCTTGGTATAGACGTTCTGACTGCATCCCACCGCACAGTACGGACAAACACTGTGGCTCTTGGTCGCGCCCCGCAGGCGCGAGTGCTTGGCTATCGAGTCAGGGCTGAAGCCGTGGCGTGAGGCGCTCATGAGGTTTCTCCCGGCAAGGACGATAAATGCTATCGTAGCATTGTTCTCGCGATGGATGGGAAACAAAAGATCTCCAGAACCGCTCGGCGCTATACTGCCGCCGCGTTTGCGCCTTCAACCGAGTTTCTCTCGGTCGAGGAGCCGTTGGAAATTCGCCTCGCAGGACGCCAGTTTACAATCACCATGCGAACTCCGGGTAATGACGTCGAGCTCGTCGCGGGCTTCCTTTTTGCCGAGGGTTTTATCTCATCCGCAGCCGAGATAGGGGAGATTCGACCGGTAATCGCAGCGGATGGCAAACCGGAGCCGAACATCCTGGATGTAATTCTGAACGTGCCAGCCGCGGTGCTGCGAGAGCGCCTGAAACGCAACTTTGCCATCAACTCAAGCTGCGGCCTATGCGGTCGGACAACTATCGAGGCTATATCGCGCCGGCTTGCGCCGATTACGACGACCGCCCGCGTCGAAGCGAGCGTGCTGCTAGGACTTGGCGCCACGATGCGCGCGCATCAAGCGGTCTTCTCATCGACAGGCGGGCTTCACGCAGCGGCGCTGTTCGATTTCGCCGGACGCCTGAGCGTGGTTCGAGAAGATATTGGCCGCCACAATGCGGTGGACAAAGTCGTCGGATCGGCACTCAATGGAACGCTGCCTCTCAGCGAACATATCCTGATGGTTAGCGGCAGGCCGTCATTCGAGCTGGTGCAGAAGGCCGCGGCCGCCGGCATCCCGATTCTTGCCGGAGTGTCCGCGCCTTCCTCTCTTGCAGCCGAATTATCCGATCAGGCCGGGATCACGTTAGTGGGATTCTTACGGAATGAAACTTTCAACGTATACGCGCACGTGGAGCGCATCTGCGCCTGAATCTGCGCATCGTTCTGCGCGCATTGTGGGGTAACGCGGGCCTCTTGAGCCTCTTCAGCGCGGGTGCATACTAGAGAAGTCATGACGCGGGAGCTGCTTAGTGTTTGCGCGTAAGCGCGCTCTGGAACGCCTGGCGCGGGAAAAAACGCTTTATCCGCGCGGGGCGGGCGGCTCCATTTCCGTCTGTGTTGTATATCCGAACGTCTATCGGCTCGGGATGGCAAATCTCGGGTTCCAGGCGATCTTTCATATCTTTGATTCCAATTCCGCGGTGACCGCCGAGCGTGCATTCCTGCCGGATGCCGATGAACGCGCGACTGAAGGCGTGCAGATTGTCTCGCTCGAGCACGCGCGGCCGCTCTCGGATTTCGATATTGTCGCTTTCTCGGTCGCGTTCGAGACTGATTATCTGAACCTGGTTACCATTCTTCGTTGTGCGGGAATACCTGCCCGCCGCGCTGAACGCATAGGCCGGAATTTCCCACTCATCATAGCCGGCGGCTCCGCAATATTTCTTAATCCCGAACCGATCGCCGACTTCGTCGATCTTTTTCTTATCGGCGAAGGCGAAGAGATGGTGCCGGAGTTTATAGCTCGGTTTGAGCAGACTCGATCCTGCTTGGAGCGACTTGACCAACTTGCCGCGATCGAAGGTGCATACCGCCCTGACTATTTTCATCCGGTTTATGACAGCACAGGCAGAATTGCCACGGTGAAATATTCAGGCCCGGGCAAGGCTTCGGTAAAACGCCGCTTGATACGCGACTTGAACCGCTTCACCACCTCCTCCTTAATCCTCACCGAAGAATCGGTGTTTGGCGACATGTTTCTGGTTGAGGCTAGCCGCGGGTGCCAATGGGGGTGCAGGTTCTGCGCCGCGGGTTTCATGTATCGGCCGATCCGCTATCGATCGCCGGAAAATATCGCGGCGGAAGCTCGCCGAGGACTTACTGAACGCAGCGTGATCGGGCTGGTCGGTGCGGAGATGGCGAGCGTTCCTGGTGTTGCGGAGATTGCCGCCGGCGTCGCGGATGCGGGCGGGCGGCTGTCGCCGTCGTCGCTCAAGGCGGATTGTATTTCACCTCAACTCGCCGCGGCATTGGCGCGCGGAGGAAATCGCAGCATCACGATCGCGCCCGAAGCCGGCAGCGAACGAATGCGCAAGGTGATCAACAAGAACCTGAGCGAAGCCGAAATTCTTTCTGCCGCCGAAATGATGATCGGCGAAGGGGTCGAGAATCTAAAGTTCTACTTTATGATTGGCCTGCCCGAAGAGCGCGATGAGGACGTGCTCGCCATTTCCGAGCTGACAGCCAAGGTGCTGGCCGCGTCGCGCGCGCGCCGCCAGCACGTCGGACGTGTCACGGTGTCGCTTAATCCTTTTGTGCCCAAGCCATGGACTCCATTTCAGTGGGACGCGATGGAAGCGCCGAAATCCATCCGGCGCAAAATCACGATGCTGCGGGCGGCGCTCGGAAAACTCGGCGCGGTTGAGCTCGACGCCGAGTCCCCGCGCGAGGCCTACTTCCAAACTCTCGTTTCGCGCGGCGACCGGCGCGTATCCGCGATCCTGGAGCGCTTGGATCTCGCCGGCTGCAGTGAGCCGGGTCCGATCTGGCGAGAGCTTACGAACATCCGGCGGCAGTGCGCAACTGGTGACGAGACGAGCTTTCCCAACCCGGATTTTTTTGTTACGCGGCGCTATTCGGCCGGCGAGTTACTGCCGTGGGACTTCATCGATCATCATATCCACAAATGGTTCCTGCTCTCGGAACGCAAAAAGGCGCATTTTGAGCATCAGTCTCCGCCGTGCGATGTAACGCGCTGTGACGTGTGCGGCGCCTGTTGATTTTCCGAGCTGGTATTCAGATCATCGTTCAGGCGCGAGCAGGCAGATGAGGAGGAGGGGAGTGGAAAGCAGATTTGGATACGAAAATTGGCTTGCCGTAACCTGCGCGATGGCCTTCGCTCTGAGTTTCGCGGTGCGAGCGATAGCCGCGCCGCCCGGATTGCCGGACACCAAAGTCGTTCCTGCCGAATCGGCCTCGAATTCCGGTGATACGCCTGCGCCGGCAACCGGGGCCTCCGCCTCTTCAGCGGAAGCGTCGCCGTCGCCATCGGGTTCGGCTTCCCCCTCGACGCGAAAGTCAGCCGCAGTTCATCATGCGCTCCGGCCTTCGCAGGTTGTAGTCGAGCCCGGACAGGCGCGCGCGAAGCTGAATTCGGATACGTGGGCCTATAGCGAACCAAGCAAATCGAGCAAGCACGTGGAGCGGGTTCATAAGGACCTGTTCGTGAACGTCACCGGTTCGACCCACTATTACCTTCGCGTTAAGCTAAAGTCCGGCGCCACCGCCTACATCGAGCAATCGGCGGTGGATCTCGTCAGGCCGACCGACAAGATTTTTCAGCTCACCTCGAACGCGACGGTGCTGGACAAGCCGAATCGTTGGGGTAAGAAGCTGGCCGAAGTTCATCGTGGGCACGACGTTCACGTGATTGGGATTGCCCTCAGTTATGCGCGAATCCGCATGAGAAGCGGTCTCGAAGGGTTTATCCCAGTATCCGCGATGCAGTAGTTCTACGCGACCTGCCACGCGCTCTTCCCCGACACCTCCACAAGTTGTGCGACTCGACGCCGTCGCGAGCGGCGCGATATAAGTCTGTGCGCGCTGCAATTTCCGCGCGGAGTCCTGATCTCTGATGACCACGCGAGAGCGGCAGGGATGGATTATCGTGGCGAGCCTGTTCGTCACGCTGTTCCTGCTTTTTGGCTCAGGCTATAACACCGGCGGATTGTTCTTCCCGCAGTTGGTCAGGAGCTTTGGATGGACGCACACCAGAACTTCATGGCTCACCAGCGGGCTTGCGGTTTCGGCTGGATTCACTGCACCGCTTTTCGGGTGGCTGCTCGATCGGGTCGAGGCGCGCGTGGTAATGGTCGCGGGCGCATTGGTTTGCGGTTTTTCTTTCCTGCTTGCGAGCCAGGCGCATTCGTTCACCCCCATGATGGCAGCGTACCTGGTCCTCGGCATCGGCATCAGCGCGGCAACCCTTCTACCGTGCTCCCTCGTGATCGCCAACTGGTTCGGTGCTCGCCGTGGACTGGCGATGGGAATTACGTTCGCTGGAACCTCCCTGGGCGGCGCAGGCATGACGATTGCCGGGAATTTCGCAATCCTGCATTTGGGTGGATGGCGCGCGGGCTACATCGCTCTCGGTATCCCGATGATCGTCGTGGTGGTTCCGATTGCGATTGCGGTGATCCGCACCCGTCCGCCCGAAACCAGGGAAGCGGATGTACACGCGTCGGCTGACGCGTTGCCCGGACTGGAATTTACTAGAGCGCTTCGCACCAGATCGTTCTGGATGCTGTCTGCGGTGCAATTTCTATTCGCATTCGTCGCCGCTGCGGCCGGACTGCATCTGATAAGTCATCTGATGCAGCACGGCTACACGGAAACTTCTGCCGCCGCCACCATGAGCCTGGTGCTGGCCCTTGCGGCGGTTGGAAAACTTCTGATGGGCCCCATAGCGGATAGAATTAGCGCGCGTGCAGGCCTTGCCGTGAACTTTACCTTGCAGGCGATCGCGATGCTTTTAGGAGCGGCAGTGGGGGAGCCATTCGTCTTGCCCGTTTTTGTGCTCCTGTTCGGGCTTACGCTTGGCGCGCCGCTGGTTCTGATTCCACTGCTCACGGTTGAATCGCTCGGGCTCAAGCGCTTTGGCACTATCGCCGGGGTCGCGGGGGTCTTCAACACGATCGGGGCCGCCGCCGGTCCGCTCATCGCCGGAATAATTTTTGACCGCACTCACAGCTATGCGCTCGCGTTCGAAATATTTGCGGCGCTGTGCGTGGCCGGCATCGCCGCAACGCTTGCGTGTCTTACGCTAGAGTCCGAGAAATCGCGACTGGTTACTGCCGATGCGGTGGCATCGGCAGCCACTGCCATGTGATCGGCTTCCGCTCGGCCACTGATGCAAGGTGAAGATTTACGAGTGCTGGAGCGCTTATCTTCTTTACTCGCTTTTCCATGAGGACGAAAATCGCGTTACTGATCGCGTGAGAATTGCCACGGGTAGTACCGACCGTGGTCTTCCTCGCGGCCGCCGTTTCTTCGAGGGGCGGTAACCCGAATGACGAATGCAGGGCTAAAGCCGCCCGGAAGGTGGATTACGGGAGCAGATAGAGGCTGGACATAATGACCGCGCAGGTGCTCGCGTCATTTCCTTACAACGAAGTCGCCCTGAAAATCGTGCTGGCAGTCGGCGCGGGTCTGCTGGTCGGGCTTGAGCGCGAATGGGCGCAGAAAGACGTTGGTGTCCGCACCTTCGCGATCACCTCTCTTTTCGGAACTCTGGTTGCGATAGCCGCCGCGCAACTGCTTATCGCCGCGTTGCTCGCGGTCTGCCTTCTAATCGCCTTTCTGAACGTCAAGGATCTCCTGAAGGGTGGCTCGCTCGAACTGACTACATCGGCGGCGCTGCTGGTGATGCTGGTAATCGGCGCGCTGATCGGCGAGGGGCATTACTTTACCGCGGTTACGGCCACAATTCTGATGACGATGCTGCTCGCGTGGAAGGCTGAGCTCGCGCGTTTTGCGGGCGGCCTCCAACCCGAGGAAATCCGAAGCGCGGTGCTGCTCGCGCTTATCACGTTCGTCGTTTACCCGTTGCTGCCAAACCACTTCGTCGATAACTGGCAGCTTCTGAATCCGAGCCAGGCCTGGTTGATCGTCGTGGTAATCGCAGGTCTGGGATTCGTCAATTACGTGCTGCTGCGGATGTACGGCACCCGCGGTATCTACTATGGCGCTTTCCTTGGCGGACTCGTGAACAGCACTGCGACTGCGGCGGAACTCTCGCAAGTGTTCAAGAGGATCGAAAATCCGCTCTCGCTCGCGGTTGCGGCGACCATGCTGACAAGCATCGCGATGTTCGTGCGCAACTTTGTAATCCTCGCGATTTTTGCGCCAGTAGCTCTCGTGACCGCGTTGCTGCCCTTGTCCGCGATGACCGTGCTGGCATTGATCCTGACCTTGCTGAGCCGCGATCGTCGGGACTCACCGTCGCCGCAACTCAAATTGTCCTCGCCGGTGTCATTGCCCTATGTGTTGAAGTTCGCCGCGTTGTTCGTCGGGCTTGCGGCGATCGGCACCCTTGCCGAGCGATATCTCGGCAACGATGGATTTCTGGCGTTGAGCATCGTTGGCGGTTTCGTTAGCAGCGCCAGCACGACGGCGACCGCTGCAGCATTGGTGAGTGCTGGAAAGATCGCGCCCGAAACGGCAGGAATTGCGGTCGTGCTAACCTCAATGACGAGTGCGATTGTGGATCTGCCGATCATCTATCAGCAGACAAGAGAGCGGCCGCTCGTCCGGCGTCTTGCCGCGATATCCGCACTGATTGTGGTGGTCGGCCTGGTTATGATGAAGGTTGACGGTTATGAGAACCGAACCCTACAACACATGGTTTCTCTGTCTCCTCTGACCATCCGCCGCTAACCCGCGCATACACCTGAATAGCCCAAATTGTCCGAAAATCTAATGCGCCCAGTACCATGAGGCGATCGCATCACCTCAAGCTTGTCAAAATGTCGGTCCGGTCCGCTGAGTTTTTTGTTCCCACCGCGATCGGCAGCACGATCGGCGGAGTTCTGCTGGTCGCTTTTTTTAATCATCAGCAGGTGACTGCGGAATCATGACCCGTCAGGTCTAGGAAGCGGTCCGACTGACCAGAAACAGGTTCCTCCAGCGTTTCCGCAGTTCAGACGAATTCCGGAAATCTAACTTGACAAGTCGGGCCGTTCACGATATTGAGAATCATTCTCATTATCGGACGAGATCATAAATACCGATGGCCAGAGCCAGAATCAGTCTTCTTTGTCGGACAAATATGCATCGCTCCCAGTGGGCAACATACGAGTGTTTTGCGCAAGACATAGAGATCCTCGGAGCTCAAACCCGGTGGCGACGTTCGTCTAACGCGGCGAAGCTCGTGGCGCTGACGGTCCTTATGATCAGCTTATTGAGCGCGACGAGTTGTTTCGCCGGCGCGCAGTCGATAGCGGGAGTTATCAGCGATTCGCTCGGACGGCCGCTTGCAGGCGCGAGAGTTGATCTGCGCAATAGCGGCGGACACACGGTCGCGCATGCGATCACGAATGATAAGGGGCACTTTGAAATGGGTTCCGGTGCGCCAGGAACCTATGTCTTGAGGGCCGCGAAAACGGGGTTCGAATCGGAGGAGAAGGTTGTCACGCTTCCTTCGCCAAATCAGCGCGCGATCACGATAACTCTGGGCACGCAAACCGCGCTGACGGTCCCACTCAACGCCAGCCGCGTTCAGGGGCAGAATGGAGTTTCCCCGACAGGTGCCAACCAGTACACGGTCACCGCGCAGAACATCGCGGACTTGCCGCGCGGTGAAAACACGACAATTACCGATGTTCTAACTCAGATGCCGGGAGTTGCGATCGATCAGAATCAGCAAATTCATATCCGGAATACCGAGGGGCCGCAGTTTCAATATCAGATTAATGGAGTGATGATCCCGCTGGATATAAACACCAATCCTCCATTCATCTCGATGATCAATCCGATGTTCATTCAGCGGCTGAGTCTTCTGGACGGCATTCTGCCTGCCCGCTATAGCTATGCGACCGGTGGAGTGGTCGACATAACGACCAAGGATGGGTGCGAACAACCCGGCGGCAGCGTCAG
>JASHOJ010000151.1 GCA_030041155.1 Candidatus Binataceae bacterium
GCGGAGTCCAGCACCTTCACGTTATCGCGCGCTTCGCTGAGCGTCATGTTGATCGTGATCTTCGCAAGCCGCGGCACTCGCATCCGGTTTTCGATCTTAAGCTCGCGCATCAGGGCCGGCGCGATTTCGTTATCGAAGCGCACGCGCATCCGCGCGGGAATTTTCGGCTCGGGCTCTCGCGGCTTCGGAGCCGCAGCCGCTTCGGAGGGCTGCTTTCCGCCCTGCGCGCGGTCTTTCTTTCCTTTCTCTTGTGGTTTGCCCTGGGCTTGCTTGCCCGATGCTGCCTGCTTGCCGGACGTTGGTGCGCCCTGCGCCACGCCTTTTTTGGCACGCTCCGATGAAGCGCCATCCGCCGGCTTGCCGGGCTTGTCAATTTTATCGGCCATCAGTCGTTACCCACCGCTTCGCCGCATCGGCGGCAGATGCGGGTTCGAGTGTTATCGTCACCGAACCTGATTCCGAGCCTGACCGGAGCGTTGCAGCGGTCGCAAAAGAACATCACGTTGGCGGCGGAGAGCGGCGCCTCCCGCTCCACGATTCCGCCGGGGCTCGCCCCGCCGCTCGGCTTGGTGTGGCGCTTCACGATATTGAGCCGCTCGACCACGATCGTGCCGCGACCCGCGAGCACCCGCATCACCTTGCCGGTTTTGCCGCGCTCGCGGCCTTTGACGATCATGACCTGATCGTTCTTGCGCAGCCTGATTCTTTGTTCGCGCTTCGCCGCCATCGCCTTTACAGACCTTCTTTACAGAACCTCTTTGCAAACCCTCTTCACAGAACTTCTTTCACAGAACTTCGGGAGCAAGCGAGATAATCTTCATGAACTTTTTGGCCCGCAGCTCGCGCGCGACCGGGCCGAAAATACGGGTGCCGATCGGCTCGTGCTGCGCATCGACCAGCACCGCCGAATTGCCGTCGAAACGGATATAGCTGCCGTCGCCGCGGCTGATTTCACGCGCGGTACGCACGATAACCGCGCGCGCCACGTCGCCCTTTTTCACCTTGGCGTTCGGAATCGCCTCCTTGACCGCAACCACGATCACGTCGCCGACCGTCGCGTAGCGCCGGCGCGATCCGCCGAGCACTTTGATACACATCACCTTGCGCGCGCCCGAATTGTCGGCGACATCGAGAACCGATTGCACCTGGATCATCGCTGGGTTCTCCTCAGCCTGCCGCCTTTTTCACGATCCTGCTGACGCGCCATCTTTTGCGCTTGGAGAGCGGCCGCGACTCGATAATCAGCACCCGATCGCCCTCGTGGCACTCGCCGCGCTCGTCGTGCGCCATGTAGCGCTTGCGCCGGCGCATCCGCTTGCCGTAGAGCGGATGCTCGACCAGCCGGTCGACCTGCACCACCACCGTTTTTGTCATCCGGGCCGAGACCACGGTTCCCTCGCGCCGTTTGCTTCGCTCGCGCATCGCGGTTTACTTTTTCTCTCCGCCTTCGGTTTGCGCAGCGCGGGGCTGCGGTCCGGTCTGCGAAATCAGGGTCAGGATACGCGCCAGTTCGCGGCGCGCGCCGACCAGCGCCGACGATTTGTCGAGCTGATTGGTCTTCAGCTTGAGCCGCAGCCGGAAGACCTCCTCGCGCATCTCGCGCGCCTTCACGCGCAGGTCTTCGGCGCTCATCTGCCGGTATTCGTCAAGCTCCAAGCGCGTTCTCCTGCCGTTCCACGACGATGGTTTTGATTGGAAGCTTGTGCGACGCAAGCCGCATCGCCTCACGCGCGGTCGGACGATCCACGCCTTCCATCTCGAACAGAATCCGGCCCGGCCGCACCACCGCGGTCCATCCCTCGGGGCCGCCCTTGCCCTTGCCCATCCGGGTCTCGGCCGGCTTCTTGGTGAACGGCTTGTCGGGAAATACGCGGACCCATACCCGGCCGCCGCGTTTGATATATCGGGTGAGCGCGACCCGCGCGCTTTCGAGCGCGCGCGCGTCAACTCGCGCGGTCTCGGTAGCCTTAAGTCCGAAATCGCCGAACGCGAGATCGAGGCCGCGCGATTCCGCGCCGCGCACCCGGCCCTTCTGCTGCTTGCGGTACTTTACTTTTTTCGGTGCGAGCGCCATCTGCTTTCCGTAAATCCTGGAATCTTAAATCTCTATCGGTGCCGCCTATTGCTGTTGAGCGGCCTGGCCGGTGCGCTTTGCTTCTTCTTCCTGGCGGGTCAGTATTTCGCCGCGGAAGATCCATACCTTGATTCCGATTATTCCGTAGGTCGTGCTCGCCTCGGCAAATCCGTAGGCCACGTCCGCGCGCAGCGTCTGCAGCGGAACGCGCCCTTCGCGATACCATTCCTGGCGCGCGATTTCCGCGCCGCCAAGCCGTCCCGCGACGTGAACCTTTACCCCCTGCGCCCCCATCCGCATCGCGCGGGTCACCGCTTCTTTCATCGCGCGGCGAAACGCGACCCGGCGCTCGAGCTGAAGCGCGATATTCTCCGCGACGAGCTGCGGATCGAGATCGGGACGGCGGACTTCATGGATGTTGATGAAAGTATCCTTGCCTTTCATCATCTTCTGGATGTCAGTCTTGAGCTTGTCGATCTCGACGCCTTTCTTGCCGATCACGATACCCGGCCGGGCCGTGTAGATATTGACCTTCGCCTTGTTCGCCATCCGCTCGATCTCGACCTTGGAGATTCCGGCGTGATAGAGGCGGCGCTTGATAAAGTCCCGCAGCTTCAAATCCTCGTGCAGCAGCGAAGTGTAATCGTGGCTCGAAAACCACCGGGAATCCCAGCCTTCGATAATGCCGAGCCGAAGCCCGCGCGGATGCGATTTCTGACCCATCGGAATTTGTCCCTTGGTCTTTGGCTCTCGGTCTTTAGGCCGATACCGGCTACTCTCCTACGACTCGCGCTCGTCGACCACGATCGTGAGATGGCTGGTCCGTTTGAGAATCGGGGTCGCATGCATATGGGCACGCGGCAGCGATCGTTTCCAAGTCGGGCCGGTTTCCGCCAGCGCCCGCTTTACATAGAGATCATCTTCGTCGACGTTCTGCTGATCGCGCGCGTTCGCGACCGCGGCGAGCAGGGTTTTGGACACAAACCTGGCGCCTTTCTTGGGCGTGAACTCAAGAATCGAAAGCGCCTGCCCTACCGGTTTGCCGACCACCAGGTCGCACACCAGGCGCAGCTTGCGCGGTGAAATCCGGATATAGCGATGACGCGATAGCGCTTCCATTAAAGTTTCTTCCGAAGTTACTTCCATTTACGCGCTGCGCGGGGCCGCCGACGCAGCCGCGGCGGCGGGACCCGGAGCCGGAGCCGCGGGTTTTACCTCGCCCTTGCGGTCGCCCGCATGCCCGTGAAACGTGCGGGTTACTGAAAACTCGCCGAGCTTGTGTCCCACCATATTCTCGGTGCAGTACACCGGGATGAACTTGTGGCCGTTGTGCACCGCAAACGTCAGCCCGACCATCTCCGGCAGGATCATCGATCGGCGCGACCAGGTGCGGATGATCCGCTTATCACCGGCCGCCACCGCGGCTTCGGCTTTCTTCTTCAGATGCGCGTCGATAAATGGGCCTTTCTTCTGCGATCTCATCTCACTGCTTCTTCAGCGTTCTTTAGGTGCGATGCTTTTTTCCGGTTACGAGTGTTTTCCGCGCGGACGCCGACTTATGATGTAGCGATCCGACGGCTTCTTCTTGCGCGTCTTGTAGCCTTTGGCGGGCGTGCCCCACGGCGACTGCGGATGATTCCCCTTCGAACGGCCTTCGCCGCCGCCGTGCGGATGATCAACCGGATTCATCGCGATTCCGCGAACGTGTCCGCGCTTGCCCAACCATCTGGAGCGCCCGGCCTTGCCGATCGAGATATTCTCGTGGTCGAGATTGCCGACCTGTCCGATACTGGCGCGGCATTCCGCGAGCACCATCCTCTGCTCGCCCGACGGCAGCTTGAGCAGCGCAAACTTGCCCTCTTTTGCCATCAACTGCGCCGCTACGCCCGCGCCGCGAACCAACTGCGCACCCGCGCCGGGCTTGAGTTCTATCGCGTGGACCACGGTGCCGACCGGAATATGTTTAAGCTTAAGCGCGTTGCCGGGTTTGATATCGGCGCTTTCGCCTGATTCGACCCGCGCGCCAACCTTAAGGCCCTCAGGCGCCAGAATGTATGCCTTGGTGCCGTCGGCATAATGCAGCAGCGCGATATTTGCCGAGCGGTTGGGATCGTATTCGAGCGCGGCGACTGTAGCCGGCACGCCATCGTGGGCGCGCTTGAAATCGATCAGCCGCAGGCGGCGCTTATGGCCGCCGCCGCGATGCCGCGACGTCATCCGGCCGCGATTATTGCGGCCGCCGGTGCGCTTGACGGGCTCCAGCAGCGCCTTCTCGGGATCTTTTTTGGTGAGATCCGAAAAGTCGGCCACCTGCATGAAGCGCTGGCCCGGAGTTCTCGGATTTAGCTGAATTACCGCCATCGTGGTTCTGCCGCCGCCCGATAGAAACTAAACGCCCTCGAAGAACTCGATTCGATCGCCGTCCTTCAATGTCACGTACGCTTTTTTCCAGTCCGCGCGGCGTCCGCGAATTGCGCCGCGGCGGCGATTCTTGCCCATAAACTTGATCGTGCGCACTTTAAGCACGGTCACCTTGAACAACTCTTCGACCGCGGTGCGGATGAGATCTTTGCTTGCGTCGGTGCGCACCCGGAAGACGACCTGATTGGTTTTCTCGCCTACCAGCGTCCCCTTTTCCGTAATCACCGGGGACAGGACGACTTGATCGAGATTCATCGCGCATCTCCGCTCGCCGATCCGCTGGTTTTCGCACGATGTCCGCGATCTTCGCGGCGTTCGTGATCCTGGAGACGGGATTCGATAGTCCGCGCCGTCGCCTGAGTCATCACCAACTCGTCATAATTGAGCAGGTCGAAAACGTTCAGACCCTCAAGCCGAAGCATCTTGTGCGCCGCCAGATTACGCGCCGCCAGATAGAACTTGTCGTCGCCAGCGCCAAGCACCACCAGCGCATGTTTTACGCCGAGCTTCTCGAGCATCGCCTTCGCAAGCTTGGTTTTCGGCTCGGCGATATCGAGCGATTCGACCAGCAACAACTTGCCTTCGCGGGCGCGGTCGGAAAGCGCAAGGCATAGCGCCAGCCGCCATGCTTTTCGGGGAATTTTGTACGAATAGTCGCGCGGCACCGGACCGAAGATCGTGCCGCCCTTGCGCCATATCGGCGATCGCGTCGAGCCTGAGCGCGCGCGTCCGGTTCCCTTCTGACGCCACGGCTTGCGCCCGCCGCCTGAAATAAGTCCGCGGGTCTTGGTCGCCGCGGTTCCGGACCGCCGATTCGCGAGCTGCATCTGAACCGCCTCGTGCACCAACGCGGCGTTGCCCTCGCGGCCAAACACCGCGCCCGAAAGCTCCACCTCGCCGACCCGCTCCTGTGCGGGCGAAAAAAGCGGCAGCTTGACCGCCGGTAGTTGTGCCTGCTGCTCAGCCATTGGCCACCACCGCCACGTTCATGTTCGCGCGCCGGCGCGGACGCGCGGCATGCTCAACTATCACGATTGCGCCGTCTGGGCCGGGTACCGCGCCCGAGATCGCGACCGCATTGTCATCGGGCAAAACCTCGACAATCTGAAGGTTCAGGACTGTAGCGGTCTCGTTGCCGAGCTGCCCCGCCATCCTGAGGCCCTTGCGAACCCGGCCCGGATAGGAGCGGTTGCCGATCGATCCGCCATGGCGGAAATACTCATGAGTACCGTGGGTACCGGGAAAGCCGGCAAAGTGATGCCGTCGAATAACGCCGGCGTAGCCGCGGCCTTTGGAAACGCCTTCGACGTCGACCTGGTCGCCCGCCTTGAACACCTCAGCCGCCGCTATTGCCTGTCCGAGCTTGAGTTCACCCTCTCCGCGGCGCTGAAATTCGGCGGTGCGAACCCCCGGCGCTATGTCGGCCTTCTTGAAATGGCCGCGCAGAGCGCCGGTCACCCGGGTCAGCTTTCTCTTGCCCCAGGTTACCTGGATCGCTTCGTAACCGTCGGTTGCCTCAGTTTTTATCTGCGCGATCGTACACGGCCCGAGCTGCACGACGGTGACCGCGCGCACGCGTCCCTGCGCGTCCGCGAGCTGCGTCATCCCAAGCTTTCTGCCAATGAGTCCAGTCAGCATTGCGGCTACTCGAGCTTGATCTCGACATCTACGCCGGCGGCAAGATCGAGCTTGCCGAGGGCGTCGATTGTCTGCTGGGTCGGTTCGAGCACGTCAAGCAGCCGCTTATGGGTTCGGATCTCGAAATGCTCGCGTGACTTCTTGTCAACGTGCGGCGAACGGTTGACGGTGAATCGTTCGATCCGGGTCGGAAGCGGAATCGGCCCGGCGACCCGTCCTCCGGTGCGTCTGATTGTGTCCACGATCTCGCGCACCGACTGGTCGAGCAGGCGGTAATCGTACGCTTTAAGCCGTATGCGTATCTTGTCGTTCATTCCTGAAATCGCGTCCGATTTAAAGCGCCTCCGGTGTTTCCCGCTCCAAGCCCATCACTTCAGAACCTTCTTACTTAACGTTCTTCTTACTTCAGGATTTTGGAGACAACGCCCGCGCCGACGGTGCGTCCGCCTTCGCGAATCGTAAACCTGAGCCCTTCATCCATCGCAACCGGCGTAATCAGTTCTCCCTTGATCTTGATATTGTCGCCCGGCATCACCATCTCGGTGCCTTCCGGCAGAGACAGAACCCCGGTCACGTCGGTGGTGCGGAAGTAGAACTGCGGCCGATAGCCATTGAAGAACGGCGTATGCCGTCCGCCCTCGTCCTTGGTCAGGATGTAGGCAGAGGCCTCGAAATTGGTATGCGGGGTGATCGATCCGGGCTGTGCGAGCACTTGTCCGCGCTCGATCTCCTCGCGCTTGACGCCGCGCAGAAGCACGCCGATATTGTCGCCCGCCTGGCCTTCATCCAGGAGTTTGCGGAACATCTCGACGCCGGTTACGACCGTCTTCGCGGTGTCGCGGAACCCGACCATCTCAACTTCTTCGCCGACCTTCACCTTGCCTTTCTCGACTCGGCCGGTGACCACCGTGCCGCGTCCGGAAATCGAGAACACGTCCTCGATCGGCATCAGGAACGGCTTGTCGGTTTCACGCTTGGGCTGCGGAATATAGCTGTCGATCGCGTCCATCAGCTCAAGCACCGGCTTGCAATTGGCGCAGTCGTCTTTTCCGCAGCCGCAGGCGAGAGCCTTGGTGGCGCTGCCACGGATAACCGGCACGTCGTCGCCGGGGAAGTCGTACTTTTTCAGCAGGTCGCGCACTTCGAGCTCGACCAGGTCGAGCAGTTCGGGATCATCGACCATGTCGACCTTGTTCATGAACACCACGATCGCGGGCACCCCGGACTGGCGGGCGAGCAGAATATGCTCGCGCGTCTGCGGCATCGGACCGTCGTTGGCGCCGACCACCAGGATCGCGCCGTCCATCTGCGCCGCGCCGGTGATCATGTTCTTGATGTAATCGGCGTGGCCCGGACAATCGACGTGCGCGTAGTGCCGTTTGGCGGTTTCGTATTCGACATGGGCGATCGAGATGGTGATGCCGCGCTCGCGCTCCTCCGGCGCCTTGTCGATCTGATCGAAGGCGGTAAATTGGGCGAGTTTGCGCGACGCCAGGACCTTGGTTATCGCCGCGGTCAAAGTGGTCTTGCCGTGGTCGATATGGCCGATAGTGCCGACGTTCGCGTGCGGCTTGGTGCGTTCGAATTTAGCCTTGCCCATCGTGATTGCCTCCGAAAAAGTTCCCTACGCTCGCGCCCTCGACTGCTGATCGGCTTCGGCGTTGCGCGCGGTCAATTCCTGGAAAATATTCTGCGGCACCTGTTCGTAGGCGCCGAATTGCATCGTGTAATTCGCGCGCCCCTGGGTTATCGATCGAAGCCGAGTCGCATAACCAAACATCGTCGCCAGCGGCACGCGCGCTTCGATAACCTGCGCGCCCGCGCGGCTTTCCATATCAAGTATTTTGCCGCGGCGCGAATTCAGGTCACCGATAACCTCGCCCATGAACTCCTGCGGCGTCACCACCTCGACATCCATCACCGGTTCCAGCAGAACCGCATCGGCGCGTTCGCTAGCTTCCTTGAAGGCGATCGATCCCGCGATCTTGAACGCCAGTTCCGAGGAATCGACCTCGTGGTACTTGCCGTCGAGCACGGTGGCACGCACGTCGACCATCGGATAGCCGGCCAGCACACCGTTTTCCATCGCTTCCCTGATCCCGTCCTCGATCGAGGGGACAAAGTTGCGCGGGATCGATCCGCCCTTGGTGCCGTCCACGAATTCGAATCCGCCGCCCTTCTCCAGCGGCTCGATTCTCAGCTCGACGACGCCGAATTGCCCGTGGCCGCCGGTCTGGCGCACGAAGCGGCCCTCGGCCTCCGACGCTCTGCGGATAGTTTCGCGATAGGCGACCTGCGGCTTTCCGACATTGGCGTCAACTTTGAACTCGCGCAGCATCCGGTCAACGATAATCTCCAGATGCAGCTCGCCCATCCCCGCGATAAGCGTTTGCCCGGTCTCCTTGTTGACGGTTACGCGGAAGGACGGATCCTCCTTGGCGAGCTTCTGCAGAGCTTCGCCGAGTTTTTCCTGATCGGCCTTGGTCTTGGGCTCGATTGCGATCTGGATGACCGGATCGGGGAACTCGATAGCTTCGAGCACAATCGGATGAGCCGGATCGCAGAGCGTGTCGCCAGTAGTGGTGTCGCGCAATCCGATCGCGCAGATATCGCCGGCATACACCGCGGAGATCGCTTCCTGCTTATTCGCGTGCATCCGGACCAGCCGCCCAATTCGTTCCCGCTTGCCCTTGGCGGCGTTCAGCACCGAGGAGCCGCTTTCAAGCTTGCCCGAGTAGACGCGGACGAAGGTCAATGTCCCGATATACGGATCGGTCATGATCTTGAAGGCAAGCGCCGAGAACGGCGCATCGTCGCGCGGCCATCGCTCCTCCATCTTACCGTCGGCCAGTCCATTAACCGGCGGAAGGTCCTTGGGAGATGGCAGATAATCGACCACCGCGTCGAGCATCGGCTGCACGCCCTTGTTGCGAAAAGCCGAGCCAATCAGCACCGGCGTCAGCGCCATCTTGAGAGTGGCGGTGCGAATTGCGGCACGTATGCGGTCAGGATCGGGGCTTTTGCCTTCGAGGTACAACTCCATCAGATGCTCGTCGTGATCGGCGAGCATCTCGATCATCTTCTCGCGATAGCCCGCCGCCTGATCTATAAGCTCGGCCGGGATTTCCGCGGTTCGGTAATTCGCGCCCAGGCGATCTTCGTCCCAGATAAGCGCGCGCATCTCGATCAGGTCGATAACTCCGGTAAACTTGTCCTCGGCGCCGACCGGAAGCTGGAGCAGAAGGGGCGTGGCCTTGAGCTTCTCGCGCATCTCGCCGATCACCCGTTCGAGATCGGATCCGACCCGGTCCATCTTGTTGATAAAAGCGATTCGCGGCACGCGATATTTGTCGGCCTGACGCCACACGGTCTC
>JASHOJ010000152.1 GCA_030041155.1 Candidatus Binataceae bacterium
GGAGGTGCTTTAACAACCCGGATGAATGGCTGAGGAGAGGAGGTACCCGAAGAAGGCTCGGACCGGATTTGCTACTGCGCCCAACAAACGCGCGTTGATGGCGCGCACCTTACACACTGAGTGCAGACACCGCAAGACCCAAAACGCGAAAAGCGCAACAACAAAAACTTATGCGAAAGGAGTGTCGATTGCGCCGTGCGCCCGGATGAATTTTTGACGCGGGCGGAAATCTTGCGCCGGATTGCTCGCCGCCAGCGCGCCCTCCATTTGCATTCTCGTCCGCTTGCATGGCGGATGCGGCTGTGGGTGACTGTTCGCCAATTACGATGAACGCGAGCTCCGGTTCCGAGCTTGAAACGAATCAGATCGCGCTGCTCAATCGGCGCGACTTCCGCCTTTACCTGTTCGCAATTTTTTTTGCGTCGCTGGGTTCCGCCGCGCAATCGGTCGCCGTGAGCTGGCAGATCTATGACATCACGCGCAGCGCGATAGCTCTCGGCTACGTTGGTCTGGCGCAATTCTTTCCCATGGTGGCGCTGGCGCTTCCTGGCGGAGATCTGGCGGATCGTTATAACCGCCGCACCATTCTCGCGCTCGGATACGCGGTCCAGGCGGCGTGCGCCTGTATGTTCCTGGCGCTCGCGATCATTCATTACCGCGAGCCATTGCCCTTTTATTTCGTGCTCGCGATGTTCGGAACGGCTCGCGCGCTGGTGCAGCCCGCGGCGCAGTCGTTCCTGCCGCGCCTTGTCGATCAGGATCAGTTCCCGCAAGCGGTCGCCCTCTCGTCGTCGGCGCGCCAGATCGCAACCATCGCGGGGCCGGCGCTGGGCGGCTTCATCTATATACTCGGAGCGAGCGCCGCTTACGCGATGTGCTTGTTCCTGTTTGCTATGATCGCGATCGCAGTCGCGTTCATCCGCACGCCTGGCGGGCAGACCGGGCCGCCGCCCCGGGTGAGCAGTTTTCAGCGCCTCACCGCGGGCATCTTATATATTCGCACCCGCCCCGTGATTCTCGGCGCGATCTCGCTCGACCTGTTCGCGGTCCTGCTGGGCGGCGCGACCGCGCTGTTGCCTATCTATGCTCGCGATATCCTGCATGTCGGACCCGCGGGACTCGGCCTTCTGAGGAGCGCGCCTGCGGTCGGCGCCGCCGCGATAGGGCTGATGCTGGTGCATATCCCGCTTGGACGGCGCGCGGGGATCAAGATGTTCATCTGCGTCGCCATTTTCGGCGTCGCCACCATCGCGTTCGGTCTCTCCACGATTTTTATCGCATCGCTCGGCGCGCTGGTGATCCTTGGCGCGGCGGACATGGTGAGCGTTTACGTGCGCCAGACGCTGGTTCAGCTAGCGACTCCGGATGCGATGCGCGGCCGGGTAAGCGCGGTGAACTTCGTCTTTATCGGCACGTCAAACGAGCTCGGCGAATTCGAATCGGGTCTTACCGCGGCGTGGTTCGGCACCGTTCCCGCCGTCGTGATTGGCGGCGTCGGCACGCTCGCGGTGGTTGGAATCTGGATGTTCCTGTTTCCGAGCCTTAGGAGGGTCGATAACCTGGCCCTGATGACTCCGGACTAATCCGGCGGCATTTCCGAAGGACGCCAGGCAAGCATCGCTTCAGCTTCGACCAGTTCGTCGAATGTTCCTGAAGGCGAAATGTCCGTCAGCGCCGACTTAAGCTCGCGCTCGAACTCGTCCTTGCGATCGCCGATGACCGCGGGCGAGGTGGAAGACATCGAATATGCGCGGCCGACGAGTTCATCGATAGTCGAAGTTCGCCGATAACGAAACGTAATCCGCTCGATGCGGTTGAACGCGGATCGCGCGAGCACCGTATCGTGGCGCTCCCAATCCGGATTGCGCCAGTGGCGTCGATGCGCGCCGTCAGCCCATTTTCGCGCGACTATCTCCCATCCGCGGCGCCATCCGTTCTCCGGCGCGTCAATCAGATGTTCGCCGAACAGCGCGATAGCGCCGCCGCGATCGATCATCGAGTCGAGGGTCACCAGCGTCGCATCGCGATCCATCCAATGGAACGAGCGGCCCATCGCGGCCATTCGGAATTTTCCTAGATGCGCGCCGATGGTCGCGGAGCTGCCGAGGATCAGGTTCACCGCGACCCCCGCGGCCTCGGCCTCGTGCCGCGCCGCTTCCAGCATCAGCGGTTCCGGATCCACGCCGACGACTTCCGCGAAATATCGCGCCATCGCGATCGCGATGAATCCCGGACCGCAGCCGAGATCGAGCAGCCGGCCGCTTCCGTTCAGATGGCAGCGCGCGGCGACCTGCACGTTAAGCTCGTCGGGATATCGCGGGCGAAAGCGCGCGTAAAAAGGAACCGTGGTTCGAAATCGAGAGCCGCTATCGGTCATCAAAGAAAACGGCGGCTAGTCATTGAGCGCCGCGAAGATTTCCGTTTGGGTCCATAGCGGATGCTGTAGCATCACACCGTGTCCGGCGCCGTCGCTCAGCGGATAGGTGAAGATCGCTGCCTTATTCGCGCCGTATTCCGCGTTATAAGCATCCACAAATGCCTGGCCGTACGTCCACTGGATTAAGATATCCTCCGGTCCGTTGAGCACCGTGATCTTGCCGGTATTCTGCAGCATATCGCAATTGTCCACCACCGGCGCGTAGATCGTGTTCGCGGTGGTCTGGCAGATACCGCCGTTGCTCGAAGACATTTGGACCGGTCCGGTGCAGGTGCATCCGGTCGAGGTGAAATCCGCGTTGGGGGTCGTGCAGTAGCACATGCCATGGTCGTTGGCTAACTCGCGTTGCTGAACGTAAAGATCGTAATCGATTCCCTTGGTTTTGGACCACGGTTCGACCCTGCGATTTAAGTCCTGACTGTGCAGATTTTTTTTGCACTCGCTTCCCAGCGGGCAGTCGGGCTTGACGCTCAAATCCACCGTGTTGTTGTCAGTGTCGATCGTCGCGGTGCATCCGCTGTCGGCCCCGTCATAGGGCGTCTGACCGACATACGGAAATGTCAGTTCAAACAGATTGACGTCGAGTTTGCTTTTCAGCTTCTTGTCGAGGTCGGGATTGTTCTCCAACTCATTGAACATGGTGTCGATGCACGGCGCTGCGTTGCCCGGAGAGACGCCTTGCGTGCTCCCTCCCGCCTCGGTCGCGATCAGGACAACGTCCTTGATGGTCCGCGCGGGATTTGCGGTCGGCGAGAGGAAGGAAAACTTCTGCACAAAAGAGGTTCCGAGCGACCAGCCAATCGGATCGACCACGCTGGTGTCTATTCCATAATTCGTACTTATGTCGTTCAGCATCGCGTCCACGTCGTTCGCGACCTGATCGAATGTGACCGGCCCCGGAAGCGGATTGTTGCCCACGCCCGGATAGTCGAAAATCACCAGCCGGTAATCGTGGCAGAGCGAGATTGGCCCATCTTCATAGCGCCGATAATCGAGAGTGTGGACGATCTTCGGGCTGTACTTTTTGTTGGTGATCATCTGCATCGGCCAGTCTGGAGCAATCTCGCCGGTGCCGTTGAACATCACGAGAAGCTCGTTGCTCAAGGCGCCGTCTCCGATCACCAGATAGTCGAGCGTGTCGCCGGTCCGGCTGTTGGTTACAGTCTCGAAGCGATCACCCAAAGAGCGCAGCGTCGTCAGATCGGAGCAGGCAACCGCCTGATACTTCGGATGCGATGAGCTTCCGCTAGAGCCGGAGGATCCGCAGCCCGCCGCGAATGCGCAGATTGCGATCAGAATTGGAACAAAGAGTCGCTCGCCGAAAGTCGGAGACAGATTCTTTGGCATCCCCGTCCACCTCTCCTCCTCAATTAACGCGGTATCACATTATATATTATTAAAACCGGCTCATTGGAATCTAGGTGCCAACGCACGCCTTGCGCGAGTCAGTTTGAGCCACGATCTCTCGCAAGCGCTTTTGACTATCAAATCGTCAGGCCGACGCGGTCGAGATATCGCTCAAGCGAAGGAATGCAGTCCGAAGATACGATTGCGCCGATATAACCGTCGGGGCGCACCAACACCCAGTCGCCAGTCCTTAAACCATAACCATCGCGAAGATGCCCGCTCTCGTCGATGATGTCGCCGCGCGGACCGGTAGCATGGATGTGAAGCCCGGCGCGTGGTTTCACTCCTGACAATCGTTCGACTCCATAGCCGACCAGCGTCCAGTGAGTCCCTCTGAAAAGATTGAAGAGACGGGTCGGTTGACCGCCTGCGCCGCGGACTGTGCCATCGGGCGCGCGATCGCCCGCCAGAACGCCACTTTGCCGCTGGGGCTTTTCAAGCGAAAGCGGCGAATCCGGATAACAGAGGTCGAGTTGATGCACTTCGCGGCCGCGGCGCATCGAGCCGGCCTTCGCGGCTTCCAGCAATTTGGTCGCTAGCCCCAGCATCTCGGCGGCAATCGGGCGGCGTTCCTGTTCATAGCTGTCCAGCAGCGCGTCGGGCGCGCCGGATAGCACCGCGGCGAGCTTCCATCCGAGGTTGTACGAGTCCTGAACACTGGTGTTGAGTCCCTGTCCCCCGGTTGGCGGATGCGTATGCGCGGCGTCGCCGGCGAGGAACGCGCGACCGTCGCGATACCGGTCGGCGAGCCGCGCATTCATGCTGAACGCGGAAGCCCATGAAACCGAATGCACCTTAATATCCGTCCGGCCGGTTCGCTGCGCGATCATCGCCGTCAGCCCTTCCGCGGATAGATCGACATCGCCCTTCATAGGAACCGGTCCTTGCAACTGAAACATCTCCGTCCCCTGAAGCGGACACAGCGAGATCTGCTTTTCCATCGAGCCTTCGCTGAAGCGATGCCACGCATCGCGGCCGAGCCCGGTCAAGATCAGGTCGGCGACGATGGCTCGCACGCCAAGCGTCCTGCCGGGAAAGTCGATCTTTAGCGCGCAGCGCACGAAGCTGCGTCCGCCGTCGGCGCCCACCAGATAACGCGCGCGGAGCGTCTCTTCGCCCGTGGCGCTCACGACGGTCGCGGTGACGGCGTGTTCGTCCTGCGCAAGCGCGGTCAGCTCGCAGCCGAATTCCGGCCGATGCCCGAGTTCCGCCAATCGTTCCCGCAGCGCGGCCTCGGTTAGGAATTGCGGCAGCATCAGCGGAATCCGGTAGGGTTCCTCCGGCGTGGGAACGGGCGCCTCGAAGAGGGCGGCATCGGCATAGCTCCCATCGTCGCGATACTCGCGCTGCGGTGGATAGACGCCGCCGGCCGCTACGACGCGATCGACGATACCCATGTCCTCGAATACCTCGAGCGTGCGCGGCTGAATGCCCTTGCCTCGCGAGCCGCGAAAAGGGTCGGTTAGCTTTTCGATCAGGCGAAAACTCACACCGCGGCGCGCGAGTTCCACGGCCAGGGTCAGTCCCGCGGCACCCGCGCCGCAGATCAGAACATCAGTGGTAATCGGCTGGTCCATCGTGATTCCTCAATCCCGTGTATTATGCACATAATGCGGTTCGCCTTCGGACGAAGCAAGCGAATATGTGCAAAATACACGGATTGCGGATTGCCGGTTTCCGTGCCTATTACGGATGATGCTGTTGAAAGACTGAAACGTCGTGAATCCACGCAAGAGAAAGGAATTTCGCAGTCTGCACGAGGCGATGATCGACATCGTAGCCTTTATGAATCGCCCGCAACGCGACGACGCGCTGATCAAGGAGGCCGGTATCTCCCTTGATCGTGCGCTCTTTCCGCTTTTGGTCGGGATCGAGCGCCGCGGCCCGATTGGCGTGGTTGATCTGGCCGACCGGCTCGGCCGCGATCACACGACTGTCAGCCGCCAGGTCGCGAAACTGAAGCGATTAGGGCTCGTCAAGCGCAGATCGAGCGCGTCGGACCGTCGCATCAACCAGGCGGTCATCACGCACAAAGGCCGTCTTCTGATCCGCGCGCTCGACGCCGCTCGGATGAGGCTCGCGGCTCCGATTCTGGCCACCTGGTCCGATAGGGATTTTGCGGAACTGGTCAAGCTCTTGCGGCGATTCGTGCACGACCTGTCAGAACTGCCGCAGCAAACCACTAGCGCTTCGCGCCGCTTAGGGTGAAAGTCGAGCGGATTTCATCGGGATTGACGCCGCCGCTGCCCGTCCGGCGGGATTCTTGCCGGAGCGCGTGGCGCGACATTATCATCTGTCGAATACATCCCAACTCCGCAAATGGATCGCATTCAAAAAACCGGGGCAATCGCGATGAACAAGTATCCGATCAGATTTGGATTCCAGGCCGGCCAGCAGAACGTCACCTGGGAGCGAATTCGCGACGCATGGGAGAAGCTCGATGCCTGGGGCTACGACTCCCTGTGGTTGTTCGATCACTTTTATCCCATCTTCACGCCTGATCCCGCCGGCCCGTGCATGGAGAGTTGGACCCTGTTGAGCGCGCTCAGTCAGCATACGCGGCGGGCGCGGATCGGCGCGCTGGTCAACAGCAACACCTATCGAAATCCGTGTCTCACCGCGAAGATGGCGGCGACGCTCGATCATGCGAGCGAAGGGCGGCTAAATCTCGGTCTCGGCGCGGGATGGTATGAACTGGAGCATGCGAGCTTCGGAATCGATTTCAAAAACGTCCGCGCCCGCCTGGAAGCGCTCGACGAATCGATCCAGGTAATCATCTCGATGTTTACCCGCGAGCGCACCAACCTCGACGGAAAGCACTACCACGTAAAAGACGCGGTCTGTAATCCGAAGCCGCTGCAAAAGCCGCACATTCCCCTGATGATCGGCGGGCGCGGCGAGAGGTCGCTGCTTAAGATTGTCGCGACCCATGCGGATATGTGGAACACGATGAACTCGAATCCACAGGAGATGAAGCGCCTGATTGGCGTCATCCAGCGCCACGGCGATATCGTCGGACGCGACACCGATGAAATTGAAAAAACAATCATGATGCCGCTGTGCTACAAGGCCCCCGTTGATCGCGAGCAGATGATATCCGCGGCGGTCGCAGCCATGGCCGGGGTGAACGTGGATGCGGTGCGCGACCGAATCATGATCGGCGGCAAGGACGAATGCCTGGAGAAGATCGCCCGATACGCCGAAGTCGGCGTGACTCACTTCATCTTCAATATGCGCTGGCCGAACATGGTCGAGGACGAGTTTCAGGCCTTCGCCGAAGACGTGATTCCCGCAGTCCGGCGCCAGTTGGCCTAGGCGCTTTCCGGTCAGCGGAAAGACAGGAGCGCCGATTGACAAAGAGTCATCAAACCACGCCTTTTCCCAGTGTCTGGGAGTCAATCCGCTGAGTCTGGCTGGATAAGGCAGGTTTTGGGGTCGATCGATCGCCTCAGGAGTGCCCGTTAAAGGCACCTTCCGGGCTCGCCCTGCCGCTGTCAACGGCAAACATGGGTCAGAGTATGGGTCGGCGCGCAGAAACACGCTTGTGAGGGCGGCGCTGACTCGATGGTCAGGCGAAATTCGGGCGACCCTGCCCCGCCTCGCGTCCGAAAGCCCGGAATTTGTCGATTTCGGTTGACGCGGCGCCCCGAGATAGCGGATAGAAGCTACAAACTGGCTGATGGCGCGCCCGCCGAGCCATCGTTTTTGGGCGGCCGCGCCACTCACGCACCATCGATTCGGGAAGGGTCGGGACATGGCGCGTTCAAAGCTCATCCTGTGGGGAGTGGTAACGCTTGCGATTTTCGCCTTTTCATCACGCGCTCTCGCGCAGGCGAATCAGCCGCTGGCGCAGCCGAAATCAACCAATCAGGTCGGATTTCCGACCGATCTCTATCATTGGGTTATTCCGCCGGATAATCCGCTGACGCCCGCGAAAGTCTCGCTCGGCAAGGAACTTTTCTTTGACTCGCGGTTATCGGCCGACGACAAGGAGTCGTGCTCGACCTGCCATGACCCGCAGAAGGGATTTACCGACCAGCTTCCGACCTCGATGGGGATTCATGCGCAATTCGGACAGCGCAACGCGCCGAGTGTGCTGAACGCGATGTTCAACACGCTCCAGTTCTGGGATGGGCGCGCGCCGACCCTCGAAGCGCAAATACAGGGCCCGATAACCAATCCGATCGAGATGGGAATGGCGAGCATGGATGCCGAAGTCGCCAAGCTCAGGGCGATTCCCGAGTACGCAGCCGATTTTCAAAAAGCGTTTGGCGGGCAAATCACCTTCCATGACATCGAGCGTGCGATCGCGTCGTATGAACGGACGCAGGTCGCTTTTGATTCGCCTTTTGATCGATTTCTCGCTGGCGATCAAAAGGCGATAAGCGACCAGGCAAAGCGCGGATGGGCGCTCTACAACGGACAGGGGCGCTGCATGTCGTGTCACGGAGTTAACCCGACCCAGCCGCTGTTCACCGACTTCAAGTTCCACAATATCGGCGTATCCGCGCATAAATCGGACTTCGTGCCGCTAGCGCGCAAGGCGCTTGCGTTGCTCTCGCAAAAGGGCGGGCTTCAGGAGATTGACCGGCTTGCGATCCAAACCGACATGAGCGGACTCGGACGCTTTCTGGTGACCAAGCAGCCGCACGATATCGGCGGTTTTCGCACGATGGGCCTGCGCAATCTGCTGGTCACCGAGCCATACTTCCACGACGGCTCTCAAGCGACGCTGTGGGACGTGATAGATCATTACAACAAGGGTGGGGTGCAGAATCCGTATCTCGACGGCGGAATCGTGCCGCTCGGACTCAGCGAATCGCAGGAGGACGATCTGGTGGCGTTTCTGGCCACGCTGACCAGTCCCGAGTACACCAAACAGGCGCAGAAGGAATATCAGGAACAGTTCAAGCGCTCGCGCACCGACCGTCCACAGCGCGATGAAGCGGCGGCGATGGGACTCAGTGGGCGCAATGGTCCCGGATTCTCGGGTCCGTTCGGCGATATCGGACCGGGCGAAGCCGCGATGCGGGAAAATCCAGCGGATTTGGGCGGGCGGCCGGTCGATTCGCTGAAATAGAGGGCCTGTCGCGAGTATCGACCTCGGACTGAAGCTTGGAGGGAGGGTCATGGCAGCCAGGCACAAAAGCGTAGAGACGAAATTCATGGAAGACAGGAGCCATGTGCTCGAAAGCCTCAAACGGCTCGATCGGCGCAGCTTCCTTAAGGTTGCTGGCGCCGCGGCAGGCGCCGTGCTGGCCAAGGGCCTGATGCCACCGCATAGCTTTCAGCTTGTGGAGGTTGCCAATGCGGCGGTCACCAAGAGCTTTGAGACTCAGGGCGAGAGTGGAAATCGCCCGTTCCGCTTCGCGTATCTGTCTGATAGTCACCTCTACGAGCGCACGATAAACCAGCGGTTTATTCGCGGCGCGGTCAAGGCGGTTGAGGATATCAACGCGCTCGATCCGCAGCCGGATTTCGTGCTGTTTGGCGGCGATCTCGCCCAACTCGGCCGCCGCGCCGAACTGGAGATGGGCCGGCAAATCCTGGCGGAACTGAAAGCGCCGGTGAAGATGATGGTCGGCGAGCACGATTGGTTTCTCGATCTCGGCGAGTCGTGGCAAGACCTGTTCGGCCCGCCGAATTACTCCTTTGACTGGAAGGGCGTGCATTTCGTCACCCTGATGAGCGTGCACGAAAAGGACTTCTGGACCGCTCGCCATATGACTCCGGAAGAACGGATGAACACGGTCGCCGGCCTGGATAATCCGATCCAATCGCGCTTCGAGGTTGGCACCGCCGAGCGCGAGTGGCTCAAAAAAGATCTCGCCAAAGTTTCGCCCTCGACGCCGCTCGTCATTTTCTCGCACTCGCCGCTCTATAAGTATTATCGCAACTGGAATTTCTGGACCGAGGACGCCGACCAGGTGCAGGCGATTTTGAAACCGTATCGGCACGTGACCGTTATCCACGGCCATACGCATCAGATGCTGTTCAATCAAATCGGGAACATCAGCTTTTACGGGATGCTCTCGACGGCGTGGCCGTGGCCCTACGCACCGACCGGGCTACCGGCGCTGACGGTGCAGATGAACCGCGCCGATCCGTTCGATCAGCTTGACGGGCTGGGCGACGGCAACCTGCAGGTCCGCGCCGATGGGCTGGTCGATAAAGTCTACAATCTGTGGGATCGGAATCCGATTTCAGTCAAAGCCGACTACCTGACCTCGCACGGAAAAATCGATCGCCCGCCCGCGCCGCAGTTCGCAAGTTATTGAGGCGGGAAGCAAAATGCGAAACCGGGCGAATGGAAGGCGAACAATCGGTCCAGCCACGGAAGCAGCTAAGGAAGAAGCTACGAAGGACATCGCGATGCATCCGAACCGGCTATTATCGATACTGACGCTCAGCGCCGCCGCGATTATCGGCCTGGCGTTCACGATTCCGTTCCATGCGCGTGCACAGCAGTCCACTGTTCCGCAATCGGTTCCAACTTCCAGTGAACAAGTGGTTCATCACAATGTCCCCGCGAGCACCGATGGCGGAACAGTCATAATGCTGTGCGACGGGAAGACCAGCATCGAGGTTAAGGGACTGAAAGCGGGCGAGCCGATGTCGCATGCGCAGGCGATCGCCGTCACGCACGAGCTGATGGACAAATGGCGGCGCGAGAATCCGGGCGAAAAATGGGAGATGGCGCAGGAAAATCAGCCCGAGAGCGCCGCGTCGGCCGCCGCGAACGCGCCGGTATCGGCGGCGCATTCAGCCAAATCGCCGCCGCCGACTCGCAAAATCCAGCAGGGCGATACGTACGCCAGCTTCACCGATCGCGACTACAAGATCTGGCAGACTGAGACCGACAAGTTCGTGGCCGAAGGCAAAACGATCTTTCACAGCTCAAAGCTGCTCGGCAGCACAATCGGCGTGAGCTGCGACATGTGCCATCCCGATGCGGCGAACACCCATCCTGAGACCTATCCGAAGTATCAGGTGCAGTTGCAGCGGGTGGCGCTACTGCGCGACATGATTGACTGGTGTATCGAGAATCCGGTCAAGGGCAAGACGCTTTCACCGGATGACGAGAAGCTGCGCGCGCTGGAGGCCTACATCCTGGCGCAGCGCAAGGGCGTTCCGCTCGACTACGGCAAGCACTGATTCTGCGCCGCGGCACGGCGATTGCGCAACGAAGAGCAATCGCTGCGCGCCGATCCCTCGACTCGCGCGGCGCTCGCTGGGGATGACGCGCCACTTTGTGTCATCTTGAGCGCAGGCCGCTGCGACCGAAGTCCCTTCGGCTGCGCTCAGGGCAGGCTCCGGGTCCCTCTATCAATTGTTTGACCTCGCTTGGCTTTCGCGCGACGCCGTAAGCCCATCGCCCGTACGTTCCGTCGCTATTGACCGCGTCTACCCACTTCTGAGCCGCCTGCGCCTTGATTTCCGCGCGTTCATCGTAGCCTTTCACCTCGATTATCAGGTGAAGGGGCGGCTCGGTTTTCAGGCGGACGATAAAATCAGGGACGTAGTCGTGCGCCTCGCCGTTATAAAAGTATGGGATGGCGAAGCCCAGGCCGGCGTTTTTCACGAATGCCTGGACGTGCTCATTTGTGTCAATCAGATATGCCGCTGATTCTTCCCACGTCTTCGTATCCGCGACGACATAATTGATATGGCTCTTAACGACCTCGCGCACTTCGCGGCTGGTCCAGAAATCGACCTCGGCGGTTGATCCCGGACCGCGCCGCGCCTCGTAAATCGGCACGATCGGCGCCTCGCCTTGCGAGGTGTCGGGCTTGATCGAATCGCGCAGATGCTCAATCACCCAGCCGTAATAGGGCGAACAAAACACGTCTAGGATGTCGGCCTTGGTCAGAACCGTGACCTTCTCGCGAAGATATCGATCAACAATTTGCCGCACCTGAGGGAACAGGA